>CBDUQV010000208.1:0-3466 GCA_965369615.1 uncultured bacterium
CTGTGCCGGTACCAGAAGTTGTTCCCATACCCGTGCCAGCGCCACCTGTTGTACCGGTACCAGAACCCGTTTCAGTACCCGCGCCCGCGCCACCTGTGCCGGCACCAGAACCTCCTGTGCCCGCGCCACCTGTGCCGGTACCACCGAAAATAGTATCACCAACTCCCGTGGCGCCTCCTGCGATGCCGATACTCCCGGAAGTATCTGGTATCTGAAATTCCCCGGAACTATCTTGTTTTCCTTCCGGTCCGCCTATGATAAGGGTTTCGTGTGCTTTTTTTGTTTCTTTTGCGATGAGGTCACCGAGTTCTGTTGTCGTTATATTGTCGACAACCTTATTAACAATATCATCCCAGAATGGAACTTCAGGTTTTGAGAAAAGGAATTCACTTTGCATTTCAGGCGTGAGCACAAGAATCAACCGTGATATCGTTTCAGTATATGTTTCAATATCTGTTTTTTCATACTTACTGAAAAGCCTTTCCGCAATGTTTCCCACAGCCTCTTTTATTTTACCGCCCCATCCCGTTCCTCCCTCCTCACCTTTAAGTGATTTTGTTATCGTATCAGCGAATTCTTCCGGATTTTTTTCAACATTGTGAATAAAGTCATCAGAACCTGCAATAAGTGACAACAAGTCTTTCCACTTAAGTCCTGTTTCTTGCTTTTCCTGAGCATCACCGTAGGATATGCCGCTGATAGTAATATGCTGTACATTTCTGCTGGATAAAAGCTGGTTTATTCCTCCCTGGTTTTCAATATCCTCATGATCAAGGCCAAGGATCTCAACGATGGTGTTGAATTCGTCCATGTCAACGCCCCTGATAAATGAGATTTTTCCCAGCTTTCGTTTTCCCATTGCCGTTAAGAAAGCATCAACGGTTTGTTTATTGGTAATATGTGCTGGTTTATCATTGATAAGTAGCACATTTCCTGCAAGCGAAAGTGTAAAGTAATCAAGCTCTTCAAGTACGTCATGTAATTTTGTGAAAGCAGTGCCAATGATTCGTTTACTGATAGGATGTGAAGTCGGATAGAGTTTTAAGTTTTTCGCTGCTGATAGCAGCCTGCCAATGATAACCTGTGCTTCTCTGCTGAGTCTTTTCATATCATCTGATAAATGTTGTTGTATCATGATTTCTCCTTGCTGCCACGTAAACGCTGTATTGTCAGTGCCCTATTCTTCGAGCGAAATATCGTTGTTCCAGCTATAAGGATTTCGACACCGCCTGCAATAAGTTCCGGTGCATTTTCAATGTTAATGCCCCCATCAACTGCAATGGTGTATATCAGTGCTCTCTCTTCTTTAATTCGTTTCAGATATTTTATTTTGTCAAGACTTGAGTTCATAAATTGCTGTCCACCGAAACCGGGGTTTACGCTCATTACAAGAATAGCGTCAACACAGTGCAGAAAATCATCCAGCGCTTCGACCGGGGTGTCAGGATTGAGCGAAATGCCTGCTTTACAACCCATCGACTTTATTTTCTTGATGAGAGACACAGGATTGTTTTTTACTTCAATGTGGAATGTCAGCGTATCTGCTCCACTTTCGATGAATCGTGGCGTATAGATATCAGGATCGGTTATCATAAGGTGAACATCAAGTGGCAACGTTGTCAATGTATGTATAGCTTTAACAATTGCCGGACCAAATGAAATATTCGGAACGTAATGCCCATCCATTATGTCAAGATGAAGTAGGTCGGCTTCAGCGCGCTCAATGTCCCGTATTTCCTCCTCAAGTTTGGCAAAATTGCATGCCAGAAGAGAAGGTGCCACCTTTATCATTCTTTTCATAATAGCACAGAATCAGGAAATGTCAACAGGTTTGGAGTATTTTTTCCCCTAATACCCCAGAACATTTCACACTAACGTCAATCTCCCTCTATTCGTTCCGGTGTGGACAATTATTAAATTCTTGTATATCTGTTATAAGTCGATTTTTGTTACTTTACACTTTTTGAGGATTCTCTCTACATCTTCTTTTCTGCAGAGGGCGGTTCCCGGTGTTAGTACGGTTGCAGTTCCGCAGGCAACTGCCATCTTCAAGCAGTTGCGTATTGACTCCCCCTTTTCATACGCAAAGATGAAGCCAGCAACAGATGAATCACCCGCGCCGGTGGTACTTCTTACCGTAACCTTTGGTGGCATGGCTTGCAAGTTCTCTTTTTCCGAGAGAAACAATATTCCTTTTTCACCCAGGGAGATCATTACGAATGGTATTCCTTTACAGAGGAGTTTCTTGCCAAATGTAATCAGTGTTTTTGTCGTTTTGAATGGTTTTCCCCTGAGTCTCTCGATCTCGAAGATATTCGGCTTGATTGCATACGGCAGTGCTTCGATACCTTTTTTGAACGGACGCCCGTCAGAGTCAAGGAAGACCTTTGCCCCCCTTGTTTTCATAAGACGGGTAAGTTGAGCGTAAATGTTGTTCGATATCCCGAGCGGCAACGAGCCGCTCATAACAAACCAGGAGGGTATTGGATGAATTTCCTTGATCTTGTTGTATAAAATAGCAAGTTCTGAAGGAGAGATTTCAGGTCCCTTTGCATGAAGTGATGTTCTTTCTCCTCCTTTTTCGTTCTTGATGAAGATGTTAATTCTGGTTTCTTCCGCAATTTTTGTAAAATCGCATGTAATTCCTTCATTAATAAGTCTTCCTTCTAATTCCATTCCATCATAACCGCCAACGAAACCCAGTGCAATGCTTTCTCCACCAAGTTCATTGATCACCCTTGATACATCAATCCCTTTTCCACCTGCATGCCGCAATTCCTGGCTAACCTTGTTTGCATCGTCGAAGGTTAGGTTTTCGACAATCAGGGTTCTATCAAGTGCAGGATTAAGTGTAAGGGTATATATCACCGTTTGTCTCCTTCAAGGCCTCAGTCATGGTAAGACCAAGCGGATGAAAAATGAAGGGATTAGTTTTCTTCACTTATTGACTTTCAATCAGGTACGTGAGTTGCTTTTTGATATAACCCAGATTGAATCGCGAAGAGCGAGCTAATGCTATTGCTTGATTTTTTTCGTCCTTTTTGCCAATAGGCTGACAGATAATTGCTTTTCTGTAGTAGATCCTCGGAAGTTTACGTCTTGCCACAACGGAGCTCTCTTTTCGTTTTTCTTCACGTTCCACCGCTATATTTATTTTTTCCAGGGCTTCCTGGAACCGACTCTTTCTATAGAGAAGCCACGCAGCAGTTTCTGCATTTTCATAAGAGAGCGATGAGTCTTTTTTGCTGGCAAATGCAAAGAGTGAGTCTGCTTTGATAATATTTTTATTTATTTCAGCATATACGTCGCTTAGCAGTATGTAGGAAAGCAGCATTTTGGGCTCCCTATCAGAAATGGTTTCATAGGAATGAGCAGCGATGGGGAAAGCGCCTTCTTCCCTTGCAATATTTGCCAGTTCAAAGAGAAAACGAATTTTGTCTGCGGCGTTTTTTTCAAATTTCTTCAA
>CBDUQV010000209.1:0-3455 GCA_965369615.1 uncultured bacterium
TAAATCTGTGGCGAAATGCCTTGGTGTGTGGCAGGGAATATACAGTAATGAACCGTGTAGAAACCGTGGCTAAAAGGTGTTGCTCCGTGTCTCTTCACCCATTCACTGTCACAATGGCTGTCCTTTGAAGCTATTGCGTAAGTGGGTCCCGAATTATTTTTTTTTGCAGCAGAACGTTTAATAGCAGCATAGCGTTCAATCGCAGGTAGCGTTTTTTGTTGACATAACTTACCAAAAGTGGTAATATACAGAAATGAAATTTAGTGAATTGGTTGGACTGTTTCAGGATAGACCGTTCTTTGAGGTCGGAGAGGTTCGAATTGCATTTGATGAATCTCCGACACAGATTGAAGCTCGCCTATCCCGATGGGTTCACGGAGGAAAGCTCATATCTCTTCGAAGAACGAAGTACCTTCTCAATAGGGATTATCAAAAGCAGGAGGCTTCATTGGGGTACATTGCCAATTTCATGTACAGACCATCCTACATCGGCTTGAGAACAGCGCTAGAAATTCATGGCTTAATCCCTGAGGCAGTTATGATTCAGGAAAGTGTTACCACAAGAAAGACAGCTGAATGGAAAAATAAACTGCGAACCTTCAAGTACTATTCGATTCGAAAAGATCGTTTTTGGGGATATCGACTCTATCCTGAACAGCGTGAAAAAGGATCCCCAAACCAGCAGCAATTTTTTCTTGCTGAACCGGAAAAAACCATTATTGATCTCTTTTATCTTATGAAGGGCGAGTGGACAGATGAGAGGATTCGAGAAATGAGGTTTCAGGGATTCGAGAAAATTGACAGAGAAAAATTAGAGTTGTACAGGCAAAAGTTCAACAGCCCCAAGGTAACCAGAGCAGTTAACCGCCTTATTAAGATTAATTTTTAGACAGAAATGAAAGAACAGGCATTAATGATTGCCCGGCAGGGACAGAACAGAAGGGATAGGATCAATGTTTTGAGGGAATACCTCCAGCACCTTCTCTTAAGGGAGTTATTTGAGCTGAACCTTTTGGAGGTGTTAGTTTTTCACGGGGGTACTGCTCTTCGGATACTCCATGCGCTGAGGAGGTTTTCGGGGGATATTGATTTTCACAAAAGAAGCAAAGACGCCAATTTCAACCTTGCATCTTTCATGGCTCGATTGGTGACCCGTCTGCATAATCAAAATTATCTTGTGTCCATCAAAAATAAAACCGATGGTGCAATTCATACAGGTATGATTAAATTCGAGGGAATTCTTCAGGAAGCAAATCTGAGTCTTCATCCCGAAGAGAAGCTTAATATTCGCTTGGAGGTTGATACCAATCCTCCTGAGGGATTTGAGGTAGATTTCACGCTGGTTAATCGATACATGCCCTACGGTGTGATCCATCATGATAAATCCTCATTTTTATCCGGCAAAGTGCATGCAATTCTCCAGCGTCCCTATATGAAGGGAAGAGACCTTTTTGATCTATGGTTTTTCTTGAGCAGATGGAAAGAGATAGAGCCGAATTTCCCGTACCTGGACAATGCTCTTAAGCAAACCGGATACCATGGGGCAGAGGTAGTAAAGAAGAATTGGCGTGATGTGGCATACGAACGCATTGATTCCGCGAATTGGGAGCAGGTAGCACAGGATGTTGAGCCATTCATTGCTCATGAGAAGGATCTCGATCTTTTTAAGAAAGATATATTGCTTAACCTCCTCAGAAGAACTGCATAACGGGTACTGATTTTTTCTTCTATTGCTTTACTTTTTCGTTTCACTCCCCTATTCGCAATCAATCAAGAACCACAAATACACTACCAATATACAATGAATATACGATTGCTATGCTCCGGGATCAGTGGTGTCAGATTTCCCTTTTTCTTTGTCATTCTGAGTAATCTTTCACATATTGACTACGGAAGAATCTCTTTTTCCCACTTTGAAAAACCAGCCTGTCCACCTTTTCTCTGATCCGCTGATGATTCGGTATTCTGATATTCTTCATCTTTCTTGCCCCGTTAGAGGTAGTAAACGATACAGTTGTACCCGCCTGACCCGCAGTTATGTTCGCCGTTGCTATTTTCTTCTCGTCCCGTTAGAGATAGGAAACGCTGAAAGAATTTCCGCGATCTCTAATGGGATTTGCTCTTTTCTATTTTCTGCAGTAATATTGTCAAGTTTAAAGATTTGACCCCATGCTTCCCCTGATTTTTCCTTGACTTTGATGTTGTTAGCTCCTATAATCTTCTCATAGATAAGCAAATCAATAGGAGTGAAAGAATGAATCTAAATCGCATTTCAATGGTTTTCCTTCTTATCATTGCTTTCTCTGTTGTGACAAGTGCCCAGAATGAAGATCGAATAATATATCTGCATCCCACCTCTGGCGGCTCCGTTTTGCTTCTGAAAGATCCGGATAATTTCGATGAATTCTGGCAGCTCATCCCGATGCACAATGAACAGGATGAGGAAAGGGTAAGATCGTATTTAAAGGAGATACTGGTAGGAATTGAGGGTGAGGTTGAGGGATTAGGTAAGATGACCATGCTGGATTTTTTGGTTGGTTTGGGGAAATATGACGATGAGTATACTGATTACGTTTTCATATCCAGAAAATCCGATGAGGTTATTCATAGCGATCCGTATATGAATGATACGATCGGTCCGGTTTGGTTTGATCTCGAAAAGATTGCCCGGGAAGAAGACGCGTTTGTTTCCGTTTTTTATTTTCGTCGAAAGAAACACGAGGCTTTTAGTGTTACCATCAAGATATACGAAACAGAGATTGAGATGGGGAAGGATTTTCTTCTACCCAAAGCATTTAAGAAAGGTGAACCGTGCAGTACTGAATGTTATCCTTTCACGATTAATGCATATGGTGAAATATATGTTGCATCGTTTATTCAGCGTACATCAAAAGGTAAAGATACGTTTGAAAATGTGGGTTTTGTGTCATACCTTGATTCGGTAGAGCTGCATTTGGGAGCAAAAATAGGATTTGAATATGAGTTAATTGACAGCACAAAGGAAGGCACATATAAATTTAATATCATCCATCCTGAGTATATATCCGGCCCTTACAAGGGGCAAACGGAATGCCCTACGGAAAAGGAGATTAAATTTGGGAAGGTTGATCATATCATCTGGGAGATTGCTGAAGAATATGAACTAGAGCCAGGGGAACTGACAATCCAATTATTCAATAATCTGGATGGTTTGATTTATGAAAAGAAATTTTATTTGTATTTTACCGAGCAAGGTGATGAATAAATTGAAGGAAATTTTGGTTCAGGTCATTCTCATTTTCATCCTTCTTCTCTCTTTTCTCTTGGGAAACAATGGTGATGTCTTTGAAATTGATTGCACTTTGGGAGGTCCCAAATTAAAAGTGGATCCAAAACATGATGGCCTTAAGTACACCCAACTCATTATTATAGATTCCGAAAAAAATGAGAAGGAAGTGATCACCTTTCTATCTGAG
>CBDUQV010000210.1:0-3453 GCA_965369615.1 uncultured bacterium
AAAGATTCCTAATATGCATTTTTTACTCGAACGGCTGAAAGAGGAGATTATCCGGGCAGGAGAGGTGAAGGGTTACTTTTCCATAATTCTGATAGATATTGACCATCTGTATGCCATTACTGATACATATGGGCGTTTAGCTGCAGACGAAGTTCTTCGGTTTTTCGCTATACTGCTGAAGGATTTTGTAAGGAAAGGCGACATTGTCTGCACGTATAAGGATGACCAATTCGCTATAATTCTTCCTGATGCTGATGCGAAGTGTGCCATCAGATGCGGCAACAGGTTGTTAGACCTGTTGGAGAAAAAGGAGTTTGCGCTCAAGTCAATGGGTAAGGACAAATTAAAATTATCAGTTACCATGGGTGTAGCCAGTTATCCGAATGCTGGTAGGGATGTTGAGGAGCTCCTTGATAATGTTTCACACGCTTTACAGCAAGCGAAACAAAAAACGACAACTAAGCTTTCACAGTATCGGTCATTGGAAAAGGAGAGGGATGAAAAAATCAGGCTCAACTTCGATAGGTTCATTGGAAGAGATGCTTCACTCTCGTTGGTGAAGGCTTCTATTGAGATGATTTCGCATGGCGGGGTGAAAGCGTATTTTGTTACCGGAGAAATCGGTATTGGCAAAACAAGATTCTTGCTGCAAGCGATGTCCTATGCACATCTCATAGGATTTTGTACATTTTATGAAAGAGCATTTGCACAAAAGGTATCCGATCCCTATTTCCTTTGTAAATCGCTTCTTGAAGATATTACAAGAATGTTTGAACCTCAAGTAATTATGCAGGTCGTGAAGGATCTGTCAGTTTGGAGAGCGGGACTCAGCTGGTTTGCTCCGGATATCTTTGGAAAAGGTGAAGTTGATGAGACGCATACCGCAGAGCCAAAACGACCTGATAAACATTACCTGTACGAAGCAATTACCCGATTTATAGGAGAAATTTCGCACTATAATCCTCTTTTTCTCTTTTTTGATGACCTGCATTGGGCTGGTCAGGATGACATTGAATTATTGCAGTATGTGATACAGAATAGTGTGAATAGCCGTATGCTCATTACCGGAGCATTCAGGGAAGAGGATGTTGCTGATGAGAAAAGCCGCCTCATGCAGGTAGTGCAGGATTTGTCGCGGGAGAGGCTTATTGAGGAGATTAAGATCGATTCGCTTTCACCCAAAGAGGTAAAGGAGTTTGTAAGCATTGCTCTGGGATTGTGGGAAGTTCCCCCCGATGCTATTAATTTTATACAGGAAACGACAGAAGGAAATCCGCTCTTTATTGTAGAAATTTTGAACATTCTTATTGAGAAAGGTTACATTTATAAAAGCGGAATCTCGTGGAATTTTCATAAACTGGATGAGATAGATCTGCCTAAGAAAATTGCTGGTGTACTCGCAGATAAGATTAAAACAGTGCATTCTGATACCAAAGACCTGCTCATGACTGCTTCTGTTATTGGTGAGTTGTTTTCTCTGCAACAGCTTATGTGTATTACCGGAGAGCATGAAGAAAAGCTTCTGGATTTACTTACAGAAGGAACGAAAAAAAGCATTATTGTTTCAGATTCAGAGATGAAAGGAGAATACCGATTTTCGTACCGTATATTGCAAAAGGTTTTGTATGACTCACTCCCTCTTGAAAGGAAGAAAAACATCCATGAAAAAGTCGCTGATATGCTTGCTGCACTCGCTGAAGGCAGGGATGAAAATTTAGAGCAACTTGCATTCCACTATAAACACGCCAATACGTATGAAAGGGCTCTTTCATATTACCTCTCAGGCGCCCGAAAAGCGGTAGAAACAGTTGCGTATCAAAAGGCTATTGAACTCTACCTGGAGGCTTTGGAACTGGCACAGATGTTGAAGATGTCAGACAGATCACTTTTCGCTATCTATTACGAGCTTGGTTGTTTATATACAAATACCGGGAAATTATACAAGGCGCAAAAGGTTTTTCTTGATTCTCTCAAATTGAGTGGTGTTGGTTCGGGGATGAGGATGCAGGTTTTCCATGAAATCGGTAAAATCTATACAAAGAGAGGGGGATTTGACACTGCAATTGAATATTTCCAGAAGGCAAAAATATTGCTTCCTGAGGTTGATACCGTTGGGAGAGCAACTCTCTTGAGTGATGAAGCTGTTGTATATCTTAAACGGGGTGAATATGCCAGGGCATTTGGACTTGCCCGAAATGCCCTACAGGGGTTTGGGGAGGGGGACATAGCCGAGAAAGCTGATGTCTTCAATACCATTGGGAATACGTATTTCTTTGGTGGGAACTTGGAAGAAGCACTGAAGAACTATAACAGAAGTCTTCATTTTGCCCGGAAATGTTTTGATCAACGGAGGGCCGCAATTGCCCACAAAAACATAGGGCAGGTCTTCCTTGAGCAGGGAAGGAAATGGGATGCAGAAAAGTTTTTCAAATTGTCGCTTGAATTTGCCCAGAAGGTTGGTGATCTTTTCTTGATAGGGAAAGTTCATAACAATCTGGGTGTGCTTTTTATGCCGCATGATACAAAGAAGGCACGTGAACACTTTATGAGCAGTCTACGCATAAAAAGACGGATCGGTGATGAAGATGGTGTAGCGGTAATATTCAATAATATTGGCAATCTATACGTTCGTGAGGGAGAGCTTGCCAAAAGTCTTTCTATGTTTCAGGAAGCCTTGAGGATTTGGCTCCTCATGGAGGTGCAGCCTTCACTTGCTGTGACCTATTTGAATATTGGCGGGGTCTACTATCTGTACAAAGATTTTGAAAAGGCATTCTACAACACGTTTAAGGGAAAAGAAATTGCACAGAGCATAAAGTTCGTGAGTGGAGAAATAGCAGCAATTACCAATCTTGCACAAATTCTGCTTGAAGAAGGTAAGGGAAAGGGAGTCCTTGAACTGTTAACAGAAGCGGAAAAATTAAACACAATTTACAAATCAGATGATTGTATTATTAATATTGCGCTCCTGCGGTCACGAGTTGCTTTTGAGAATGGAGATATTACCCAATCGAAACAACAGTACGAGTACATCGTTGAAAATGTGAGTAAGATCGTCGATAGAAATCTGGAAAAACGGGTTGAGATATTTGGTGGAAGGCTCCTGATACATCAGGAAGAATTTGAAGAAGCAATGAGATACTTTGAAAGAGCGATGATGATTTGCGAGCTCGCTGGAGATGTATTTGGCATGGTGACAGTGCTGTATTACAAAGCGGTCCTTAATGTAGGGAAGAAGGAGACTGGTGATGCAAAGCAACTTCTGTTGCAGGCGAAGGAGATGCTCACCAGGCACGATGCAAAACTCCTGTCATCAAAGGTCAATTCATTACTGAGAGAGATTGAATCCCCATAGAAACAGTTTTATTATTCGATTGTTTCGATATGTAGAGCCTGCCCCGAGTAATAGGAAAATGTTTTGTACATAATGGTATTACACAGGACATGAGGAAA
>CBDUQV010000211.1:0-3446 GCA_965369615.1 uncultured bacterium
GTAATTATTTTTCTGGTTAAGTATCTTACCAAACGATTTGTTCATCTGGTTGAGGATGAGGATAGGGGCACAAGAAGTGAGCGGGAGAAGAGAGCAGATTCAATAGCAAGCATTATTAATACCGCGACAATGATCTTCTTTGGTATTATTTCAATTTTTATGATTCTCAGAGAATTTAATATCAACATAACACCGCTTCTTACCGGTGCTGGAGTTGCAGGCATTGCTATAGGTTTTGCAGCTCAATCTGTTCTCAAGGATTTTCTTCACGGGTTCTTTCTTCTTTCTGAAGATCAGATACGGATGGGTGATGTTGTAAAAATTGCCAGCCATTCAGGAACTGTTGAGCGGATAACGATGAGAACAACACGATTAAGAGGCCTTAATGGACATGTGTACATTATCCCGAATGGTCAAATTTCAACGGTAGAAAATATGACACATGGATGGTCACGGGCGATGCTGGATATAGATGTTGCATACAAGGAGAATATTGACAGGGTGATTGCGATTATCAAGGATGTTGCTGTGAGTTTGGTGAATGATGAAGAATACAAGAAATTTGTAATGGAAAAGCCAGAAGTTTTAGGTGTTCAAACCCTTGGTGATTCAGGAATCACGATTCGTCTGCTTGTTAAGACACATCCTTTGAAGCAATGGTCAATTAAAAGGGAATTACAAAAACGAATCAAAAAACGATTTGACCAGGAAGGCATTGAGATTCCATTTCCGCAGATAGTTGTTCATGGCATGTCTGGTAGTTAGAAGAACGGTCAGTGAATGTGCAGGTTTTTTGCTTGACTTCATGGTGAATTGGTGGTAATAAGGCACAGATCATGCGAATTGAGAAATCTGTTTTAGCGGGCAGACAAGGCAAGGCTGATATTGAGGTGAGTCTTAACCCATCGGAAAAGAGCACTATTGAGGTCAATCTCGAAAGCTCTGTTGAAAGACTTTTTGGCAACCATATAAGAAACAAAATACAGTCATACTTTACCGACCTTGGAATCACTTCGTGTATCGTTCGCGCCATTGATGATGGCGCATTGGATTTCGTGGTGAGATCAAGATTGGATGCAGCTCTTTTTAAACTTAATTCGGTATTTCTTGATCAGCTCAGTTGCGGGAAGAAGAACCCAGGTAAGAAATTTACTGATTTCAGGAGGACCCGTTTATACATTCCTGGAAATAATCCATACCTTATGGAAGGCTGTGGACTCTTTGGCGCTGATGTTATCATTCTTGACCTGGAAGATGCGGTGAGCCAGGATGAAAAAGTTGATGCGCGTTTCCTGGTCAGAGGAGCGCTCAGTAATCTTGACTTCGGGAATGCTGAAGTTATCGTTAGGATAAATCCGTTCTCAAATGGCGGTGAAGATGATGTGAGAACAGTGCTCGTTGCTCTTCCTGATGCAGTAATGCTTCCAAAGACAAGTTGCGTCGCAGATATTTTAAAACTGGATAAGATAGTGGAGGATGTTGAAAAAAAGGAGGGAATAGCGGTTGGCAGTATAAAAATATTCCCGTTGATCGAAACAGCAGAAGGTATTCTCAATGCGCAGAAGATCGCAAAAGCGAGTAAACGCAATGTTATGCTTACTTTTGGCGCAGAAGACTTCACTGCTGATATTGGAGTAAAAAAATCAAAAGAGGGAGATGAACTCTTTTTTGCACGGTCACAGATTGTGCTTGCTGCCCGTGCAGCTGGAATTCAAGTATCTGATACGGTTTACTCCGATTTTGAGGATATTGAAGGTCTTATCAGGGATACAAAACTAAGCAAATCCATTGGATTCGATGGCAGAGGAGTGATACATCCCCTCCAGATCGAGCATATTCACCGTCTGTATAAACCAACTGATGAAGAAGTTGGTTATGCAAGAAAAGTGGTTGGCGCGCTTGCAGAAGCCGAGAAGCGTGGAAATGGTGTTGCATCATTAGGCAGAAAGATGATTGACGCACCGGTAGCAAAACGGGCAAGGAGAGTACTGGAATTGGCAGAACAGTATGGAAAATAAAAAAGGTTAACTATGGAATTTGTGAAAAATGCGGTCGGGAGGATGATACCCAGGGAGATTGAGGGACAGGAGTTAAAACCGTTTGCGGGTGCTTTTGCGGATGATGGCGGCGGCAGGAAAAGAGTTGCCCCTCCCATTTCTGTCTCAAAACCAGGGCGGATGAAAATCTGTTCTATAAGGGAAGCAATTGAAAGATCAGGTCTAAGAGATGGCATGACGATCTCATTCCATCATCATTTGAGAGATGGAGACTATGTTGTTAATATGGTTACGGATGAAATTGCACGGATAGGAATCAAGGGATTGACCATTGCACCTTCTGCTCTCTTTCCCTGCCACAAACCACTGATTGAACACATAAAAAAGGGAGTTATAACAAAGATCGAGGGCAGCATGAATGGTCCTATTGGCAACTATGTTTCTCATGGCGGATTACCAAAAGTGGCTGTTCTCAGGACACATGGTGGGAGGGCACGGGCAATAGAAGATGGGGATTTACATATTGATGTAGCATTTCTTGCCGCCTCAAGTTCTGATGATTATGGTAATGCGAATGGTGTTGATGGACCATCAGCTTTTGGACCAATGGCTTATGGATATGCGGATGCGATGTTTGCTGATTCCGTTGTGATTATTACCGATAATCTTGTTTCATACCCCTGTGCGCCATATTCAATTCCTGCAACGCATGTAGACAGTGTTGTTGTTGTGAATACGATTGGAGATCCGGAGAAAATCGTTTCCGGTACAACACGGATAACAAGAAGTCCAACACGATTGCTTATTGCGAAATTTGCTGCTCAGTTCATACGGGAAAGTGGATATATGAAAAATGGATTTTCCTTCCAGACCGGTGCTGGTGGTATTTCCCTTGCGGTTACTAAAATACTCGGTGAATTCATGGAAAAGGACGGGATAAAGGCGGGTTTCATAAATGGTGGTTTGAGTACCTTTGCGGTTAAGCTTTTTAGAAAGGGATTGGTCGGTGTACTCTATGATGGACAGGTGTTTGACAGAGGAGTAATAGAATCGTTCAGAAACGATATAAAGCATATTGAAACACCGATGACCATGTATGCGAATTATCATTCAAAGGGCTGTCTCGTCAATAAACTCGATGTAGGGTTTCTCGGTGCAACGGAAGTTGATGTTGATTTCAATGTTAACTGTAACACGCATTCTGACGGATTGCTGCTCCATGGAATAGGTGGGCACACCGATGTATGTGCTGGTTGTAGCCTTGCACTTATCACTATTCCATCGTATCGAAAAAGGATTCCCGTCGTACGTGAGAAGGTAACTACCGTAACAACTCCCGGAGAAACTGTAGATGCCATTATCACGGAAAGAGGAATTGCTATAAATCCTCAAAGAGAAGATCTTATTTACAGAATGAAGAATTCAAACTTGCCAATCACAACCCTTGAG
>CBDUQV010000212.1:0-3446 GCA_965369615.1 uncultured bacterium
TATCCTCAATCGGCTCATTGAAAATTTCCTGAATGCGTCCCAGGGCAACCAGAGCCTTTCCCATATCGGTCAGGATTCTTCCCATCTGCCGCACCGGCCACAGAAGCATCCCCACATAGCTTGAAAAAAGAAAGAACGTACCAAGACTGATCATCCCCTGTGATGCCCAATAGGTCCCCAGAAGAATCACAGTACCGATCTGCATCAGACACATGAAATCAGAGATACCCCAATACCATGCCAGGAGACGAATCAATCGATACGTTAAATCTCTGAATTGACCGTTAATATGGTCAAATTTGTCAATTTCATATACCTGACGGGCAAATGCCCTGACCACACGCACACCGCTCAGGTTTTCTTGCAGAATGGTTGATAACTTTCCTTCGGTTTCATCTGAAACCTTGAATGCGCTTTTCACCTTCAAAAAGAAAACGATGGCAAATCCAAATATAAAAGGAACAACAATCATCGAAACAATGGTCATCCTGACATCCAAAAGGAGCATTATTGGAAGTACCGCCCCTACCATAAAGAATGCACGACCAACCTCGATGAATTGAATCGCAAGAAAACGCCGAATTGTCTCAACATCTGAAGTACATCGCTGGATCAAATCGCCCGTCTGTACTTTTACGTGGTAATCATGGGGTAGGTATTGAAGATGATTGAACAATTGTTCACGCATTCTTCTGGCAAATGATTCAGAAGCAATTGCAGACCATTTACCTTTCAAGAAGAGAAACATCCCTCTCAAAATGGTTAATCCCACAATAACAAAGCCTCCGATCCACAGATTTTTTGCGAGAAAACTCTTTCCACCAATGTATTGAATGAAAGATAGTATCCACCCAGGCATCTGCATGGATGTATCTCCAATTACAGAATCAATAACAATCCTGAGAATCAATGGAATAAGCAATGATGAGAGCGTTGCCAGACCAACCGCGATCATTGCACCTCCATACTGTGCTCTATTCCCTCTCATAAACCTCACCAACAACTTCACTCTTTTTAACATACCCTCTTTGTGTCCTTTTTTACATTACCATTATGTAATGTTTACACTATTTCTTTTCCTCCTTCATTCTACTCTCATCCCTCCTGAGTAATGGAAACGACAAAAGGGAACCGGGCAATGAAGCCAAAACAAAGCTACTCTCGGGAAAATGTGCGGGGAAAATATAAACTGTAGTTGCAAGAAGAGAGCAAGCAGATTGAAAGAGGCGTTCAGGTCTGATAACCGAATACGACATTATTACGTTGTCCATCATCATACTTGAAAGGGATTGACAACGTTTGAATGCAAGATACTCAGGTCAGACCATTATAATTACAAAAATCCTCACAGCAACCTCTCTTCTCAAATCTTATCAGAACGTACGATGCCTTCTCACGCTGTGCTCCGATTTATTAATTTCCGAATATAGGGGAATTGACTCTTTTTGTCAAGACTTTTTTAAAACATTTTTCTCCTGTTGTCATGCTCATGTGTTCTTGAATGGCTTCTATTGATCAAGGAGTGCAAATGAATCAAGAAATCGCTTTGCATTCTGCTGAAAAGATGCTTTTTGTGGCGCTAATGTCGTTAGCTGGTAAAGCCTGTTTCCTACAAGATACAGATGTATCTGATATTCTCGGTCTGTCTGTTCCTCCTTAATGCTTACTTGCCAACCAGGATGTTTCCCTAACGAAAGGGGAGATTCTTTCAGTAATGTGCCTTTCAGATTAGCAATTGCTCCCGAAGCCGCATACTTAAGAAGCTCTTCGGCAGTTTTTCCAACAATGATAGAGTCAGGATAGTCAGAGTATCCTATAAGGTAAACAAATTTCTCCTCTTCCAGCATAAAAAGGGTGAACTCAATCGGTCCAATGAATGATTCCATGCTTACTATTTTCTGATTGAGCACGGAAGGCGATTGTATGCTGAATCCGCCTTCAAAGGACCTGAACGTTATCCAATCCATTTGCTTGCATCCACTAATACAGATAAGCAGGAGCAGGAATATTCTTGCAGCAATTTTCATAACACTCTCCTTTGTTTTCCTAAACGGTGAACAGCAATGTGAGATCTCTCTATTGAAGCTGCTCTTTTCAAAAGGCGGGGATAAAGCCCGAATTCGTTATTCATCATTTCGATTGAATTACGCATGAGTATGACCACTTTTATCCCTATTTTTTAGTCTCTGCTGCTCCCATATCTCAAAATTATCAGGAGGATGGACAATCTCAGCATCCGCTCTCCGTTTCAGTTCTACAGCAACATCCGGACATCCGGTTACGCACAAGCCGCAGCCAATACAACGTTTTGTATCAACAACTGCAATACCGTCTTGCTCTGTAATCGCATTCACCTGACAGCGTGCAATGCACACACCGCAATCGGTGCATATTTCTTCACTAATAACCGCAAAATAGTTTGCTCTTGCAACTGATTCTTCAATTCCATACTTTGTTACGCAGGAGAGTATACCACAGCAACAACCGCAGCAATTGCAAATATAAAAGACCCCTTCAATAATGTTCGATACGGTATGAACCAGTCCAACCTTCTCTGTTTCATCAAGAATATTCAGCGCGTGTTCCTTTGATATGTCATCAGGACGTGGTGGACGGTCAACAGTTGAAAAGTAGAGACAGTTTTTCAATGGAAACGTGCATTGACGTTTTTCCATAAGGTCCTGCTGTTTCCGGCAAATACAATCCCGTACGCCAAATGTTCTTCCTGCTTCAAGCATTGCCTTAACATCATCATACGGAAGGATAAATTCTGATTTTACGGTACCCCGAGCGGGAACAACCCGGTGCAGTGCTGGCAGGGGTTTCATAATCCCTATGGCACCTCCATCATCCATATACTCTTCAAAAAGATGCGCGAATTCATGGTCCATTCGTTCAAGATGACCTTCGTATATCCCCACAATAAAAGGAGCTAAACGAAAATATGCCGCACCTTCTTTTTTATCAAAGAACACCTGCCATCTTTTAGCCATTGAAAATAATTTCGATTGCGTTTCCTGCTCCGGAAAACCAACCCGTCTGGCTATCACGGTAACAGGTTCCATCTCCACGGTCAATGTGCCTGCAATAATTGCTTCATCGGGAGCAAATATTTTTTTCAACAAAGGAATTTCCACATTTGATGGAGTCCGTGGAAACCCATTGGGAAGCCTGTCAAGTGCATCCGCAAGCTTCTCATATATTTCATCACTCATGTATCCCCCTTTTGAGTATGGTCATAATTGAGAATAACGTGCCCTTCCTTCCTGTTTAGTAATTCTATCACGGTATTATTCCCAAGCCTCCAAATCATTCTTTTTTTCGTTCCATTGCTTATGTCTATCAAATTCCCGCTCATTTTTCAAGTAAAAAAGAAGCGAATAAAATGCTGGACAAAATTTTTCTTTCAGGATCTAATTGAGAAACAATCACTTGTGAGCCTTTAT
>CBDUQV010000213.1:0-3406 GCA_965369615.1 uncultured bacterium
CGAGGTGCATCGCTGCTTTTTCCCTGCTTCTGAAGATACCTACGGCTTCTATGATTATGTCAACACCAAGGTCTTTCCAGGGAATATCTTTAGGGTTTTTTATAGAAAGTACCTTAAACTTATCTCCTGTTACAATCAGGTCATTATTATCTATCCTTACATCCTCTTCCAGAACGCCGTGAGTTGAGTCGTATTTAAGCAGATAAGCAAGGTTTTCTGCATTGGTAATATCATTGACTGCCACGAAGTCAAAATCAGGATTTTTTCTCCCTATCCTGAAGACCAACCTTCCAATACGACCAAAACCATTGATACCGATCTTTAAAGCCATCTATCCTCCTTGTGGCGTTGCACAAAAGCAATTAAATCCAGCAAGATTGTTCAGGTATTGCTGGACAACCACTCTATATAGCAAAGATATCTATAAAAGTCAAGCAAAAAAAGTGGGTCGTTGCGATAGAGTCATGTTTCTCTATTTTGCTTGACAAATGGTTATTTACACGGTATATTATGAGATAAAATATCGGCAATATGCAGGAAAAAGGAGTGAAATTGGAAAAAGAAGTACTTGATCAAAAGAAAATAAGGATCGAAAAATTAGGAAAGTTACGAGCGTTGGGACTAAATCCTTACCCGTACCGATTCGAAAGAACGCATATGATAAGCGCATTGAGGGACAGGGCAGAGGAGGTGGATGGTGCAGATACTATTGCCATTGCGGGAAGAATTGTTGCCAAACGGGGTCATGGCAAGACAATTTTTGCTGACCTTGAAGATGGCTCCGGCAAGCTTCAGATTTATTTCAGGAAGGACACACTTGACCAAAAACTCTTTAATGTTACTGGATTTATTGATATTGGCGATTTTGTTGGCGTGCATGGAGAACTCTTCAAGACCAGGACAGGAGAATTCACTTTGCTGGTAAAGGATATTATGTTTCTCTCCAAATCGCTCTTCCCTTTACCAGAAAAATGGCATGGTTTAAAGGATGTTGAGATACGGTACCGGAAACGGTATCTGGACCTGATTATGAATAGGAATGTAAGGGATGTGTTTGTGAAACGGGCGCGGATTATCGGCAAGATGAGGGAAATTCTTAATGACAAGGAATTTATCGAAGTCGAAACACCGGTGCTGCAACCGCTTTACGGCGGCGCATTTGCCAGACCTTTCAAGACGTATTACAACGAACTGGACAGGGATTATTTTCTCCGCATATCAGATGAATTATATTTGAAGCGGCTCATCATTGGAGGATTCGAAAGGGTGTATGAAATATGCAAGGATTTCAGAAACGAGGGGATCGACAGATCTCACAATCCTGAGTTTACGATGCTGGAAGCATACCAGGCATATGCTGATTACAATGATATGATGGACCTTACCGAAGAACTTGTTACAGGAATTGCGGAGGAGATAAACGGAACCCTGAATATTACCTTTCAGGGTAAAGAAATTGATTTAAAACGCCCGTGGAAAAGGCTCGGGTTCTACGAAGGCATTCAACAGGAAACAGGAAAGGATGTTTCAGGAATGTCACGGGATGAAGTGTATGCTTTTGCCAGAGAGCACGGGATTGATGTAGATGATGATGCAGGAAAAGGCAAAATTATGGATGAAATTTTTGGTGAAATGATTCAGCCCAAGCTTATGCAACCGACCTTCGTACTTGATTATCCACTTGAAATTTCACCACTTGCAAAAAAACACCGGAAGAATCCCGACCTTGTTGAGCGGTTTGAGCCAGTTGTAGCAGGTATGGAAATTGGCAATGCATTCAGTGAATTGAACGATCCTTTTGATCAACGGGAACGGCTCGAAGCCCAACAAAAGATGAAGGAGATGGGTGACGGAGAAGCGCAGATTCTTGACGAGGATTTTCTCAGTGCAATGGAATACGGTATGCCGCCAACCGGTGGTCTCGGAATTGGTGTGGATAGATTGGTTATGCTGTTAACCGATATGTCATCAATCAGGGAAGTGATTATGTTCCCGCAACTCAAGAGCAGAGAATGAGATTTGAGTTTTTTATAGCAAGACGCTACCTTAAGGCAAAACGAGCAACCATTTTTCAGTCGATTATTATCCTTATCTCCATAGCGGGTGTTTTTATTGGTGTTACCACGATACTCATCGTGCTCTCCGTGATGAGTGGTTTTCAAAAGGATTTACAGGATAAGATCCTGGGGACAAATGCACATATTGCTGTGCTGAAATATTTCAATGAACCGGTAACCTCCTATGATTCAGTGCTTGCAATTGTGAAAGAGGTTCCGCATGTTGTCGGTGCATTGCCATTTATTTACACGAAGGTAATGATAAATAACGATAACTACGTTGACGGAATTGTGCTTCGTGGCGTGGATGAGAAAAATCTATCTGAGGTGAGTGATATCGAAACAAAACTTGTCTATGGAACTTTCAATCTTTCAGAAGGAGATGTTCCGGGGATTGTATTGGGTTCTATTCTTGCTGATAACCTTCGTGTTCATACGGGCGATGAATTGAGCATATTTTCGACGGCGAATTTTACAGCGACACCAATGGGTTATATACCAAAATTCAAAAGATTCCGGGTGGTTGGCATTTTTGAAGCAGGGATGTTTGAGTACGATGCTGCATTGGCATATGTTTCCCTGCAGAGCGCTCAGAAACTTGTTGGCATGAATGATGCGGTTACCGGTATTGAAGTGAAGATTGATAAGATTTACGAAGCACCTGAAATTTCCCGGGAGATTGAGAAGCGATTGGGATTCCCTTTCAGGGTAAACCACTGGATACGAATGAATAGAAGCCTTTTTGCCGCCTTAAAACTCGAAAAAACAGTGATGTTTATTATCCTTGTCCTCATTATTGTTGTTGCATCGTTCAATATAGTTGCAACGCTTATTTTAATTGTAATACAGAAAACCAAGGATATTGGTATTCTTAAATCTATGGGTGCATCAAGCAGGCAGATTATGAGGATATTTATGTTTCAGGGTCTTATGATAGGAACCATAGGGACAGCATTGGGAATTATCGCTGGCGTGACGGTATCGTTCCTTCTTGGAAAGTACCACTTTATCTCACTCCCAAGCGATGTCTATTTTATTGATACATTGCCTGTGCACATGGTGGCTGATGATTTTATTATCGTTGGCGTGTCTGCTATTATTGTCAGTTTTCTTGCCACAATCTATCCAGCAATGCGAGCGGCAAAGCTCGACCCGGTGAGGGCAATCAGGTATGAATAAAGAATGAAAGCAATGAATGAAGAGAGTTTAAGTGATACAATGCTGCAGGGCATAAACATCAAAAGGACCTTTAGGACCGGAAAAGAATCACTCGAAGTGCTAAAAGGTATCGATAGTGTGATTGAGAAAGGTGAGTTGTATACAATTGTTGGTCCATCCGGTGCTGGAAA
>CBDUQV010000214.1:0-3406 GCA_965369615.1 uncultured bacterium
TCTGCGTATTCCTGCGCGAAACAAGTTTCGCTACTCCTTTATAATAAAATTATCACGGACAAGTTCCAGCGGAAGCTTACCGGTGTCTCTGGTTTCCTAAGATTCAGACACGATGAAGATGGCAGATGGCTACCGCAATTGCATCTGAAATATCCAAGCTTCCCTCGACTTTTTCTCCCAGAAGCTGCTCAACCATAAATTTCACCTGCTCCTTTGTCGCATTCCCTCTTCCAGTAATAGCATTCTTGACAACTCTCGGCGAGTATTCAAAAACCTCTATATTTTTTAGGGCAGCAGCAAGAATCACAATGCCTTTTACCTGGCTCATTTTAACAAGACTGTCCACATTCTTGCTGTAGAATCCGGTCTCAACAGATAAACATACGGGAGCGTACCTGTCGATAATGTCAACAAGACCACCATAGATGGAAAGCAACCTTTTATCAATTGAGGTTTTTTCGGTAAAAAGCACACCACATGCTGCAATGGAGTAACCGGTACCTTTCTTCTCAACCAATGCATATCCCGTTTTCTGCAAACCGGGATCAACCCCGATAACTCTCATTCGCTGCTCCTATAGTACTTGTCATTCTGAGGACTTCGTAAGAAGCCCGAAGAATCTCGGTTTTATCTATGTCAGAGATTCTTTTAGAGTCAGTAGAGAAAGGATTACTCAGCATGACACCTTTTTCAAACCTTCCCTCAAGAGAATCGAAGAATGACAGTAAAGATGATTAAGATACATTACACTATCGGTGCGCACAATAAAAGTCTTCTAAAAACTCGCAAATTAATCATCATGCAATTGCGCTCTCTATTTGAAAATTATTAGAAAAATGAAGTGATGAAAAATCGCATCTCTCAGCTATTTTTTTCTTCACTGGTGCTCTCGCGCTCTTGTGCACTCGTGTTCCTGCGGGGAATTTTCTTCTCGACTCTTGCAATTCTTTCATTGATTGATGCAAGCGTTTCTCCAATAAAACCCATACTCAGGAGGAGCAAACCTGAAAGAATAAAAAGAATTACCAGATAGAGCAATGGTCTGAAACCCTGATACAAAACATAACGCAGAAACAGAGCAATCAATCCGGTGAGTATGCCCAGAAGAATAAACACGGAGCCGGTGATTCCGAAGATAAGCATGGGTTTCCTCAGAAACGAAATCTGGAATTTTACGCTGAGCAAATCGAATATCCCGATGATAATTCTTCCTTTCCCACCATACTTCGTTTTCCCTGCTCTTCGGGGATAGAGTGTAACCTTGATCTCTGAAACGGAAAAACCTTCATGTACCGCCAGCGCAACAAGAAATCTATGCCAATCCTTTCGTAAGTTAATCCTCTCAAGAATTTCTGTTTTAAATACTTTTATTGAATTCTGATCATGAATGGGGAGACTGAATAGTTTGCGCGACAGGATGTTGTAGATGCGCGACACAAACTGCTTGGAGTATTTCCCCTGTTTCCAGCCAGTAACAATATCATAACCGCTTTCCATCTTGTTGTAGAGACGTTTAATGTCCACGGGATTGTACTGCAGATCAGCATCAAAAAGTGCAATTGCTTTGCCATTTACATGTTGATACCCGCTGAGCAAAGCATCCGTCTTTCCTCTATTTTTCCTGTGCCGAACAATTACAATATCTGAATGAATCTTCTGAGCACGTTTCATCTCCTCCCCTGTTCTATCAGTGCTCCCATCATCAACAAAAACTATTTCAAACGTGAATTTTGCATCTGCAAGTGCTTCATGGATCTCGCGAGCAACGTTAACTATGTTTTCTTCCTCATTGTATGCGGGGACAATTATGGAGAGATCTTTCATTTTCTGCCGACTCCCGTATACGCAAATCCTTCATTTCTCGCTGTATCTGGATCGAAGATATTTCTTCCATCTATGAGAATTGGTGTTTTCAGGAGCTTCTTGACCCTCTTGAGATCAAGATCTTTAAATTCATCCCACTCGGTAAGAATAACGAGCGCATCACATTTCTCGCATACTTCATAGGGGTCTTTACAATAGATAATGTCAGGGAAAATCTCTCTGGCTCTTTCCATTGCTTTAGGGTCGTACGCCCTGATCGTCACACCTTCGGCGAGCAAATCGCCAATGATATCAATCGAAGACGCATACCGCATATCATCAGTGTTTGGTTTGAACGAGAGTCCAAGAATACCAACTGTCTTGTTGTTTAAATTCCACACCTGCTCCGCAATCTTTTTAACAATGCTCTTCTTCTGCTCATCGTTGATACGTTCAACCTCTCTGAGGAGCTTGAAATCGTAACCCAGGTCTTCGGCAATTTTAATAAAAGCGCTCAAATCTTTAGGAAAGCAGAACCCCCCAAATCCGGCACCAGCACATAAAAAGTGTTTGCCAATTCGCTTATCAAGACCCATTCCTTCCGCAACCATTTCTACATCCGCTCCCGCCTTTTCACAGAGCATAGAAATTGCATTAATGAATGATATTTTCATTGCAAGAAATGAATTGGAAGCGTGCTTGATAAGTTCTGCGCTCTCAACATCTGTCACAAGAATGGGAGCATCAATCGGTTTGTACAGTTCACACAGCAGCTCTTTTGCCCGTTCTGATTCAACCCCGATAACAATTCTGTCAGGCTTCAGAAAATCATCAATTGCTGAACCCTCTCTCAAAAATTCCGGATTTGAAGCAACATCGAAGTCTATGCCCTTTGCATTTTTCAAATTAATGGTCTTCTTGATCCATTTGCCTGTATTTACAGGGACAGTGCTCTTTCCAACAACGAGCTTGTACTCTGTCATTACGTTTGCAACAACTGAAGAAACTTTCTCAACGCTGGAAAGATCAGCAGTTCCATCAGGTTTCGGGGGAGTTCCCACAGCAATAAAGATAATCTCGCACTTTTTTACCGCATCTTCAATATCATTCGTGAACGATAATGTTTTTTCTTTTACATTCTTAGCGACCATTTCTTCAAGTCCGGGTTCGTATATCGGGATACTACCGCTGTTCAGTTTCTTTATCTTGTCAACATCATTATCAACGCAGATAACCGCATTTCCTAATTCTGCAAAACAGGTTCCGGTAACAAGTCCAACATATCCTGTCCCGATCATTGCAATCTTCATTTACCCTCCGTTTCACCTTTCTCTGCTTTCCCGATTTCTCCTTTAGTCTTCAAACCAGTAGATAAATCTCCCGCAATTTTGACACGTACTCACCTCTTCATTCTTGTTTTTTCGAACCACAAAAGCGGAAGGGAGCGTTACAAAACAACCATAGCAAATTCCATCAATAACGGGTACTATTGCTTTACCGTAACGTTTACTAAGTCTTTCATATTTGTTTGATAGGCGGGCTTCAAGTTCTTTCTTAACCTTCTCCCTTGCCGTCTGCAATTCTTCCTTGTGCTTTTTGATTT
>CBDUQV010000215.1:0-3386 GCA_965369615.1 uncultured bacterium
AACATAACTCGGGCGTACCAATACGGGATACCCAACGGTGCTTGCAAATTTCTGTGCAGCATCAAGGTTGGTTAATTCTTTCC
Organism: uncultured bacterium; assembly: GCA_965369615.1. GTDB lineage: Bacteria > Hydrothermota > E44-bin80 > E44-bin80 > E44-bin80 > SOKD01. The sequence goes on from CBDUQV010000215.1 coordinate 84, forward strand.
ATTGAGGTTGGTCAATGCCCAATGAATCGAGCAGTTGAGAGAATTTGTGCCTGTCCTCCGCTGCATCGATGCTTAAGGGTGAGGTTCCAAGTACCGGGATACCTGCATTGTGCAGAGGTAGGGCGAGCGTATTTGCAATCTGTCCACCAACGGAGACGATGATGCCGAGAGGATTCTCCTTTTCATATATGTCCATAACCCTTTCAAAGGTCAATTCCTCGAAGTACAATCTATCGCAAATATCGTAATCAGTGCTGACTGTTTCAGGATTGCAATTCAGCATTATTGTACCATATCCCATATCTCGCAGGGTGAGAACGGCATTCACACAACACCAGTCAAATTCAACTGATGAACCAATGCGGTATGCTCCACCGCCGAGTACAATAACCTGTTTTTTAGCTTTGAAATTGATATCATCGGTGTAGGCATTATAGGTAAGATAGAGATAATTGGTTTTGGCGGGATACTCCGCTGCAAGCGTATCAATGTGTTTTACGACAGGAACGATTCGGAGTTTCTTTCTTTTATGTCTCACCAACGTTTCTTTGCTGTTTGTCAGCGAAGCAATTTGTTTATCGGAAAATCCCTTTTGTTTGGCTTCTCTGAGTAGAGCGGGGGATACGTTGCCTAAATTCCGTCCATGCATTTTATTTTCAATCTCAACAATGTTCTTAATTTTGTAAAGAAACCATCTGTTAACTTTTGTAAGGTTGTAGAGCCTATCGATCGAGTATCCGGATTTGAGTGCTTCAGCAATGGCAAACATTCTTTTATCAGTTGGTTCCCTTAATTCTTTCTCAATATCCGTAAAAGAAAGTTTATTGCAAACAAGTCCATCCATTCCCGCATCAAGCATCCGTATTGATTTCTGGAGTGTTTCCTCAAAACTGCGTCCTATTGCCATCACTTCACCAACTGATTTCATTTCGGAACCAAGGCGCATTCTGACTTTTTTGAATTTTTGCAGGTCCCACCGCGGGTATTTAACGGTAATGTAGTCCATGGCTGGCTCGAAGCAGGCGAATGTTTCTTTGGTGATCATATTTTTTACATCGGCAAGACTATAGCCTAAAGCAAGTTTCGTAGCAATGAAGGCAAGAGGGTAGCCTGTTGCCTTTGAGGCGAGTGCTGAACTTCTGCTTAAGCGCGCATTCACTTCAATAATTCTATAATCGTCTGAATCAGTGTCGAGTGCAAATTGAATATTGCACTCACCGATAATTCCCAGGGAGCGTATTACCTTGATTGCCAATGCCCTCAGTTTGAAATGCTCATGGGCAGACAATGTCTGTACTGGTGCAACAACAATGCTTTCACCGGTATGAATACCCATCGGATCGACATTCTCCATGGAACACACCACAATGCAATTATCATAGCTGTCTCTCACAACCTCGTACTCAAGTTCCTTCCACCCTCCATAATATTTCTCAATGAGCACCTGTTTTGTGAATGAAAAAGCCTTCCTTGCAATTGTAAGCAGTTCGCTTTTCCTGTATGCCACACCTGAACCTAAACCGCCAAGTGCGTATGCAATTCTGCACATCACCGGATATCCAATCTTCGCAGCTTCCTTCTCAGCTGCTTGAACATTTTTCACTGCTTTGCTTTCCGGTAGTAGGAGATGCATCTCCTTGATCTTCTGTGCAAATAAACCCCTGTCCTCGGTATTCACGATGGCTTCAATTGAGGTTCCCAGGATTCGAACTTTCTGTTTCTTAAAAATCCCTTTCCTGTAAAGTTCAATACCGACATTCAAAGCAGTCTGTCCCCCGAATCCAAGAAGAACCCCATCTGGTTTTTCTCTTTTAATTACTTTTTCGATAAAATAAGTATTAATAGGGAGGAAGTATACTCTATCGGCAAGGAAATCTGATGTTTGGATCGTGGCAATATTCGGGTTTACCAGAACCGTCTTTATTCCTTCTTCTTTGAGCGCTTTAATTGCCTGGCTGCCGGAGTAATCAAATTCTCCCGCCTGCCCGATTCGGATCGCTCCCGAACCTATAATTAAAACTTTCTTTATTTTCCTCATAGCCATTTGGATTGTTTTTTCAATTTACTGTCTGATTGCCACGAATGCCCACGAACATTTTTGCTTTTTAGGCGTACCTTTCTTAGCCACGCTTTCTGCAAAACAATCAATTGCTTACGTTTGACACTTTCCTTTCTGTCTTATTTCGTTGCTCGAATAAACATATCAAAGATAAACTCAGTGTCATCTGGACCTGGTGAAGCTTCAGGATGGAATTGGGCACCGAAAAACGGCTTTGATATGTGTATAATACCTTCATTCGTTTTGTCGTTATTGTTATAAAACCATTCTCTCCAGTCTAATGGAAGCGTATGTGTGTTGATGGCATAACCATGATTCTGTGGGGTGATATAACACCGTTTTGTGCCCACCTCAACACAAGGTTGGTTCTGGCTTCTATGACCATATTTGAGTTTGTACGTAGAGGCGCCGATCGCAAGACCCAAAATCTGTGAACCAAGGCAGATACCAAGGATGGGTATGTTTCTCGACAGCACTTTTCTCACATGCGCAATGGTGCGTTTGCACTGTTTTGGATCACCTGGTCCGTTACTGATAATGATGCCGTCAGGTTTTTCGTTTCCTAAATCGTAATCACAGGGAACTCTCAGGATGGAAATATTTCTATTAAGAAACGCTTTTAGGATGCTGTTTTTTGTTCCGCAATCGATAAGGATTATCTTCTTCTTTCCTCTTTTGTAAAGAATTGGTTCTTTTATGGTGACTTCATTTATTAGGTTCCTTTTGTTCGGGTTTTCAAAGGGAATAGATGTACCATCAAATTCAATTTTCCCCAACATCGTCCCCTTTTTTCTCAGTTTTCTTGTGAGCTCACGTGTATCTATATCATAGAGGGCGGGAATTTTATGGTCCTGTAACCACTCCGAGAGGGATTTCTTTGCATTCCAGTGGGAATACTGTTTGGAATATCCCGCTACAATGAGACCCTGAATATGTATAGTATTGGACTCAAAGAATTTCAGTAAGCCATCTTCCCTTGCATCTCCGGGAACTCCATAGTTGCCAATAAGAGGATAGGTAAAGACCAGTATCTGTCCTTTGTATGATGGGTCAGTGAGACTCTCTGGATATCCCACCATCCCCGTATTGAAAACTACCTCTCCTGCAGCGGGTTTACGATATCCAAATGAGTAACCATGGAAGACGGAATTGTCTTCTAATATGAGCCGTGCTTTCTTTTTTTTGTCTGTCATGTATTTGCACTCACTGTAACGTTGATTGCTTTCGATCTTGAAGTTGTTTAC
>CBDUQV010000216.1:0-3382 GCA_965369615.1 uncultured bacterium
TGTACATTCGCGATTACATCAAGGAAAAACAGAAAGAGATTGAAGAAGGTATTAAGAAGCAAATGAAGAAAGGCTGTCTCGGCTTTCTATAGTAGTCTTGTTTAATCACAGAGAACACAGAATTTTCGTGTTCAAAAATGAAGGTGTCTAATATGAAATGTTTACGGTTTATACTCTTAACACTTATTCTTTATCCGCAATCGGTTTATCCGCTTGCTAAGTATGCTGAAGAATTTTTAGGTCTTGGTCTTGGTGCCCGGTCATATGGAATGGGCGAAGCATTCACGTCATTGGCGGATGATGCGACATCACTCTATTGGAATCCAGCCGGAACCGTACAAATAGATAAGAAAACTGTCTTCTTTATGCATTCATCGCAATTCAAGGACCTTATGACCTACGATGCTGCAACCTTTGTTTTGCCAGGAAAAAATGCAAAGAATGCCCTCTCCTTTGGAATTCTGTATCTCAATATTCCGGACATTTTCGATACAAGAAACGCCTGGAACGACACAAACAACGATGGTATTCCTGACCCTGACGAAATAGACTATAGCGAAATCACCCAGTTCAATGACACTGAAATTGCGCTTTTCCTGAATGCATCCACCAGGAAAAACGATAAATTGTATCTTGGGTTTAACGTCAAATATTTCAGGAAATCCTTTTCTGACTTCTCTGCCAATGGGCTTGGAACAGACATAGGATTTCTGTACATTCCATCAGAACAAATCCGTATTGCCGCTATCCTGAAGGACTTCACGGGTTCATTTCTCCTCTGGAACACGGGAACCAAAGAATTCATCTGTCCAAAACTGAGAAGTGGTGTTAGTGTAAGCACCGATTTCTTTTTTATTACCGACTCCAGAGTTACTCTATCAGTGGATACGGAAATAAGGGCAGATCACAGACTACTCTCTTCACAGCTTTCATACAAAAACATTAATGCGGATTTTCATCTCGGCATGGAGTACTGGTTCCTGGATATAATTGCTGTTAGGATTGGCTCAAATCGTGGTGCTCTTTCGACTGGACTTGGCGTTTCTTACAAGGGTATAAATCTTGATTACGCTATTCTTGCACACGAACAGCTCGAAAACTCACAACGGCTTTCTGGGTCCATTAACTTTTGACCCTTCCCTACCCATTTGTATCCACTGCAACACACGGTGAAATATTGATCATGTTTACGCCAGTCTCACTGCAATTTTGCCGCACATTATCGCCCCTTGATCGCAAAACACAATAAGTTCTCACTTGCTTATATGTTTACTTTGTGTTACAGGTAAATTATGAAAAGGATAATCACATTGGCTTCCATTCTTACACTGCTGGTAGTTTACGCGATCTCAGCACAGGTGATTGTATTTTATGCGCCTGATTGCGAGGACTGCTACGAAATTCTTACTGATTCACTTTTTGCACAATCGCGCATCAAGCAGATCCTGTACTTCAACGTAAACAAAACTGCGAATTATGAATTTCTTTTAATGACAGAAACTGCTCTTAAAAAAAGATGCAAAGATTTCCCTGTGGTTGTTTCAGGACATGCATTTTACTGCAAAGATGATATCATTCCGAATATACAGATCATCCGGAAAGAAGGAAGTAACACATTCCTTCCAGACTCCATTCTAAGAATGGGAGAATATGAAGAAGAACCACAATGGGATAACACTATTGTTGATACACTTATCGAGCCATCATCTGACACTCGAATATACATTGCCTTCTTCACTGAAACAACCTGCAGAAATTGTGCGCGAACGGAAAAAATGCTCAATTATTTCCAACAAAAATACCCGGAAATATTTACAAAACCTTACAACGCGCTGGATCCGGAGCATCAGAAAATACAAGAGGCTATATCAATCGCTTTCGGCGTTCCTGAAAGCAAGCGGCTCATAGCACCAACGCTATTTCTCTGTGACACCTTTCTCATTGATCACGAAATAACAGAAGATAATCTTGAAGGTATCATTCTTACTCATCACAAAAGAAAGTTCCTTCCTCCCTGGCAAAAAGGAAAAAAATTCGAGCATCTGGCACATTCTGAGATAATCGAAAGATTCAAGCAATTCGGACCCGCTGTTGTCTTCATTGCAGGTCTTGTAGATGGAGTAAATCCCTGTGCCTTTGCTACCATTGTGTTTTTTCTTTCATTTATGACAGTCATCGGAAGAACACGAAAAGAGATAGCGGTTACAGGTATTACCTTTGTCATTGTTGTCTTCATAGTCTATCTGGTGATTGGACTCTTTCTCTATAGAATGGTGGAATTTGAATTTCTCATTCCTGTCAGACATATCATCTACTATACAATCGCTGCTTTCGCCTGTATCCTCGCAGTTATCAGCATTTCCGATGCAGTGATGCTTGTTAGAGGAAAACCGGAGAAAACAATGCTGCGGCTTCCAAAAGCGGTAAAACGAAGAATGGAAAAAACCATCATTAAAGAATCTAAACTCAGAAACTACATCGCCAGCGCAGGTATCTCCGCTCTTGTTGTTTCATTTTTGGAATTCTCCTGTACTGGACAGGTTTATATTCCAACGATACTCTTCGTATCAGGATTGGCAAACCTGCGATTGAAGGCTGTCTGGTTTCTTGTCCTTTACAATGTAGCCTTCATAACCCCCCTGCTCCTGCTTTTTCTTCTCTTTATCATCGGTGTTTCGAGCGAGCAGTTGTATTCATTTATGAGAAGGAGAGCATTTCTTCTGAAGGTAGCAACAGCATTTATTTTTCTTGCCCTCGCTGTTTCCCTCATCCTCATCAGATAACATTTTTCTTAGTTTTTTCTTGACATCCTCTATAGTCATCTATATAATCCCGCCATTAATTTGTTAAACAAACCACAGAGAACACAGCGGAAAAAAATAAATAATTAATTTCCTTCTGTGTCGAAATTTGGCAGGGTCTGCAGCAAAATATCTACTGTGGTATGATTTGAAAGGAAGGACTGTATGATCTCCAAAGTAAGGGCTTCCGCAGTACTTGGTATCGATGCCTACATTGTTGATGTTGAAACCGATGTATCCCGTGGAATTCCAAGCTTTAGCATTGTCGGCTTACCAAAGGGAGCTGTTAAGGAATCACGGGAACGCGTGGAAACGGTTGTCAAAAACATGGGGTTTTCATTTCCTCCAAGAAGAATTACCATTAATCTCGCTCCTGCAGATATCCAGAAAGAAGGTGCTGCGTTCGACCTCCCCATAGCTATGGGGATTCTCGCATCAACGGGACAGATAAACCCCGCACCGTTATCCGATACTGCTGTGCTTGGAGAACTCTCGTTACTCGGTACTGTAAAACCGATCAGGGGTGTACTTCCTATCTCACTGGCAGTAAAACAAAACGGTCTGAACAGAATAATAGTACC
>CBDUQV010000217.1:0-3380 GCA_965369615.1 uncultured bacterium
TGCTCTATAAAAAATTTTCTATTATTTCCATCAATATATCAATGAAATAAAAAAGGAGAGAGTATGAAAAATGTTGTTGTCTTAACAGTCTTGTGCACTTTTCTCCTCCCAATTGCTCTTCTCTCTCAGCAAGGAGGAACGATCGTTTACGGTCCAAAAATACAGGTAAATGATCCTGACCCGGACAGCACGCTTCAGAACCATCCAGCAGTGGTCATCGACGATTCACTCCGCATCTTTGTTGCCTGGCAGGATGACAGGGATGAAGACGGGAACTACAGTATCTATTTCTCTAAACTTGAGAACTATCAAGATACAGTATTCACCCCTGACCTTCCGATCAGTGATACTCTGAATCCAACATTAGATGAATGGTTCCCTCGTATTGCAGTTGATAAGGACAACATCTATATCATCTGGCAGGGGACAACAGACGGATCAACGTGGAAAGTGTACTTCTCAAAATCATCTGACGCTGGATCAACCTTTACCGCTCCCGATACACTTCCCGGCATTACAATTCATAATTCCACAACGTCGAGTGTAAACAACGGACCACAGCCAAAAATTGCTGTTGATGCAAAAAGTACCATCGATACAACTTTCATTTACGTTGCCTGGGCAGATGATAGCACCGGAGCGCTCAGGGTCAAGCTCGGCCGCTCTGTAGACCAAGCAATCAGTTTTCAGGATCTTGGAATTATCGACCACAATCCTGATAAAGTCAACAGGGATCCTGACATTGCTGTTGATAGTATCGGAACAGTGTATAGTGTGTGGCGATGGGGTACCGGCGGCTCGAATCAGGATCCTCACCCCTGGCTTGGATTTAACAGATCAGATGATAAAGGCAACACCTTTCTCCCCAATGATGTCATCCTCCTTGACGATACGGTATCAAACGTGTATCGCGGAAATCCCAAAATTACCATCAATGAGGGAAATGGGAATATTCTCGTTACCTGGGAAGATTGCAGGCGGCACGGAGGAAACGCAGATCCCGATATATTTTTCACCCGTTCTACCGACGGAGGTTCAACCTTCCTAACCGACGCGAAACGCGTCAACTATATTCGAAGTGATACAACAGGGACCTATGAAAACTATCGTGCAGCGATCTCAATCGACGAAAGTGGCAGTATGGCGGTTGCATGGCATTCCGATCCAGGAGATACGGGAAAATACAGCATCTTTTTGTGTGCATACGACGATTCAATTCAAATCTTTGGACAGGGCGCTCCACTCTATGCAACCTATACGGGAGATACTCCTGGAACTTTCGGTAACAACTTTTATCCCCCCGGATTGAAGGTAAGTCTTATCGATAGTGTATCACACTTCTTTTTAGTATGGAAAGATCTATCAGAAGATCCAAACGGCAACATCTACTATGTTCTCGGCTGGGTTGTCATCACCGCGGCTGACCTTGATATTGATAATAATGCACTCGATGTAGTCAATGATACGATGGACTTCGGTCAAGCCCCGGCGGGACCGGCATACCTGAAAAAGCAATTCAGGATCGTTAACACCGACTCGTCCGATAATCCTGATTCACTCGACGGACCAAGTCTCGATGCACTTGTGAGGATCGAATGTCCCGGTGTCGTTCTCTATGGTCCGGGGGGAGCAACAATCGATTCGGGATTTGTATCAAATATTCCTTCCGGTCTCAGCATTGGTCAATCAGCACAACTTGAACTGACACTTTTTATTCCGGAACGAACCCCTCAAGGACTCTATTCGGGTTACATCTCTATCATCGGTACCGATCCTGATTCTGCTCAAACAGTCGATTCATTCATGGTTATCATTGAGGGACCGGAACCCGAGGAAGATCTTGACAGTCTCAAAGTATTCCCCATTCCGTTTAAACCATCTTTGGGTCATACAAAAATCTTCTTCGAAGGTCTCACTTCCGAAGCAACCGTTAAAATATACGATGCCTCTGGTGCTCTGGTAAAAACACTTGAGGAGAGTGGAGATGACGGGCTTGAAGATGGACTCGCAACGTGGGAACCGGCAGAAAATGCAACCGGTATCTACTTCTATGTCATTACCAATCCGGATGGAGAGTTAAAAAAAGGAAAACTTGCTATTATAAAATGAGATTGATCACTTTCTGGAAAGTTGAATAGAACAAGCGATTACAAAAGGAGGAAAAATGAATAGGATTTTAATTTTCTTAACTTTACTATTATTCATCCCCATTTTGCTCTTTGGTTCGGGAACAAAAGGGGCAGCATTTCTCAAAATCCCCACGGGCTCACGTCCCATTGCGCTTGGTGAAGCGTATACAGCACTTGGAACTGATATCAATTGCATCTATTGGAATCCCGGTGGTCTCATATTCAGTAAACACAAGGAAGTACTTTTTATGAGGAGTTTTTGGCACCTTGGTACAAGTTATAATTATCTGGCATTCTCACTCCCCTCCTCTGGATATGGCGCGTTCGGATTTGGAGTATCGTACCTCGACTACGGTAATTTTGAAGGCTATGATGAACACTATCAACAACTCCCAAACTTCTCGGCATACGATATGAACGTCACCGTCGCATACTCACAGATTATCACACCATCACTCTCACTTGGCGGAAATTTCAAATATATCATGGAAAAGATCGAAGGGAATTCAGGAAAAGCATTTGGACTCGATCTTGGAATGCGATACACACAGCCAAAATCACCGTATTCTCTCGCTTTCTCAATAAAAAATATTGGCACATCACTAAAACTTGAGAATGAAGGATTCGCTCTTCCTCTTGAAGCTGTCTTTGGCATCGCTTTCCACCTCAACCAATTTATCATCCCTGCAGATATCGGGTATTCTACCGATGATGGAATTAAACTATCCGCGGGAGCTGAATACACTCTGGCAAAAATCATGAGTTTACGAGTGGGCTATAAAATGGGAGCAACACCTGGTGGACTCTCAGGACTCCGGGCAGGTTGTGGATTTGTCATTAAATACCTCTATCTCGATTATGCCTTTGCACCCTACAGCAATCTGGGCAACTCCCACATCCTTTCACTCGGCATTAAAATATAAGAAAAATGGGAGGGCAAATAGCAATCTGCCCTCCCTTAATTGATCCTCCTCTTTTTGCTAGCGAATAAGCAAGATCTTCTCACTCAGGACCTGCTTATTGCCCCCTTGCTCATCGATCGTCATCCTGACATAGTAAGCACCATTAGATAACTGATTCAATTCCCTATTTATTGAAATGGTATGCTTACCACCTGTGAAGTATTGTCTGTCCGCAAGAGTAGCAACTTTTCTTCCTGAGCAATCATAAATAGAACCCGATACCATCGCTGTTCTTGGCAGAACAAGTCGAAAAACTAAACGATTTGAACTGGGTGGAGATCTTGAGCAA
>CBDUQV010000218.1:0-3345 GCA_965369615.1 uncultured bacterium
CAATTCTTTTCGCATGAAAAGATGTCATAGAATTTCAGTTTGATAGTTAACAATCTCGAACCGTTTCTGTTTTTCCATAAATGAAATAACTGAAGAGAGCAATTTGTCCACATACTGTCTATCATTTGCAACGGTTGCAACTGCAAGGACAGATAACCGGTGATTGTCATTTCGTCCGATTTCTGATATGGAAACATTAAATTTCTTGCGGATGCGGTCTTTGAGTCCCTTCAGTATACTGCGCTTTTGTTTCAATGATGTTGAATCTGGAATGTATATCTCGATGATACAGTTTCCTATTTTCATGAACGGTTATTGGGAAATATTCGAAAAGTACATCAATGTAAAGGCGATAAGCGTAATTAAAGTTCTCTTCGTACTTCTTTTATACTGTATACTTCGATGATATCATTAACTTGTATATCCTTTGCACCTTCCAGACCAATACCACACTCAAGTCCCATTTCCACTTCTTTTGTATCTTCCTTAAACCGTTTGAGTGAGGATATGGTTCCTTCATAGATAATAATTTCGTTCCTTTTTAACCGGGCATGTTCCTGTATAACAACTTTTCCTCTTACGATGTATGAGCCTGCAATAAAACCTGCTGATGGGGTCTTGAAAATTTGTTTCACCTCAGCAATTCCAATGATTTCTTCCTTCAATTCTGGCTCCAGGAGTCCGGAAAGGGCAAGCTTAATATCACTGATTGCCTCGAAAATAATGTTGTAAAATCTTATTTCTACACCTTCCCTTTTAGCCATAGTGCTCGATTGAGTGTTGGCATTTACATGGAATCCCACAATAATTGCATTTGAGGCTGCTGAAAGCAACACATCTGAATCGTTTATCGGTCCGACTCCTTTATGGATGATAACGATTCTTGCTTCTTCAGTGGAAAGATCATTCAATGAATCGGCAAGGGCTTCAACAGATCCTGCCACGTCACCCTTAATAACGACCTTGAGTTCTTTTGTCTCGCCTTCCCGAAGTCCTTCCTGGAATTGAATGAGACTGTAACGGAACCTGCTGTGTTCCAGCTGCTCTCGTTTAGCCAATTGCCGTTTCTGTGCAATATCGCGTGCCTTTTGGTCGCTTTCAACAACAACAAAGGTATCGCCAACTTCGGGCAACCCGTTGAGCCCCATAATCTGTGCAGGCATTGAAGGTGTAGCCTCTTTGAGCCGATTATTGTGTTCATCTATCAGAGCTCGTACTTTTCCACTGTATATACCGGTTATAAAGGCATCACTGGCATGAACGGTTCCTTTCTGAATAAGAACAGTAGCCACAGGTCCTTTTCCTTTATCCATTCTTGCTTCAATAACAACACCTTTTCCTGGACCCTCTTTCCGTGCTTCAATTTCAAGCATTTCTGATTGGAGGAGAATAGCGTCAAGAAGTTCATTGATACCCTGTCCGGTTTTTGCTGAAACATTCACACTGAGTGTGCTACCACCATATTCTTCAAGCATAACCTTGTTCTTGCTCAATTGTTGCTTTACTACCTCAGCGTTTGCATTTTCAAGATCGATCTTATTAATCGCTACAATTATTGCAATATTTGCTGCACGGGCATGGTCTATTGCTTCGATAGTTTGAGGCATGACACCATCATCGGCTGCAACTACCAGAACTACAATATCAGTGACCTGGGCACCACGAGCCCTCATTGCAGTAAAAGCCTTATGTCCCGGTGTGTCGAGAAATGTTATAGCATTATCTTTGTACATTACCGAGTATGCACCGATATGCTGTGTTATTCCTCCTTTTTCCTGAGCAATAACATCTGTATTCCTGATTTTATCGAGAAGCAATGTCTTTCCATGATCTACATGTCCCATAATGGTTACAATAGTTGGTCTTGCTTCATGTTTTGTATTCTCCTCTTCCTCATCATCGATCTCAATTTCAGCTCCATATTCTGGAAGCAGTTCTACTTCAACATCGTACTCATCAGCAATCATGGTAATGGTATCAATATCAAGCCTCTGATTAATGGTAACGAGAAGACCGAGATCGAGACATTTCTTGATTATATTTGTGGGATCAACACCGATGATATCTGCAAGCTCGGACACGGATACAAACTCGCTAATTTGAACAACAAGCTTCTCACGAACAATTTCGGTTTGGACCTGTCTTTCGATTCGTCTTTTAACCCTTTTGGGCTTGACAATGCTCGCCATTCTGGTAACAGTTTCTCTCACTTTTTTCTGGATTTCCTCTTTCTTCTTCTTTTTCTCCTGGTGTTTCCTTGTTCTCTTTTTAAGGAGTTCTTCTTTTATGTCCAGCGTTCTACCCTCTTTTTTCTTCTGAATCTTTCTTTTTCTTTCGATTTCCTGGATCTTGACTTGTTTTTTATCGGATTCGAGCTTTTCTTTTACACTCTTTATCATTTTCACTGTAAGGGTGGACATATGATTCTTTACAGTGAAATTGAGTTTGCGGAGAATACCGACGAGCGCATTGCTTGAGAGACTTAACTCCCTGGCAAACTCGTATACCCGCATCCCGGTTTTCTCTTGCTTATGCGGAGTCGTCTTCGTCCGTTTCGATTTTTTTGGTGATGGTTTCATATATTTTCAGTATTTTCTTCGCACCGCTCTTACCGATTCCTGGAATCTTCATCAGGTCTTTTTCTTCCATATCTTCAAGATTCTGGAAAGTAAAGTAACCAGCGCGTTCAAGTTTTTCCTTAATACCTTTTGAGAGCGCATTACTCTCTCCAATTGAGATTTGTGCTAATTTGGTTTCTTCGATGTGTTTTTTGTATTCTTCTTTACTCAGAATATCAATTGACCAACCTGTTAGTTTGTTCGCCAGCCTTGTATTGACACCATTTTTCCCAATTGCAAGAGATAATTGATCGTCTGGAATAATTACGTGCATCTTTTTATGCTCCTCCTTGATAATTGTTTTGTATATTTTTGCCGGCGAAAGTGCCCTTGAGACGAAAAGACCCTCGTCAACACTCCATTGGATCACATCGATATTTTCACCATTCAGTTCTCTCACGATGGATTGTATGCGCGAGCCACGGACACCGACGCAAGCACCAACAGGGTCAATTTTATCGTCGTTGGAATAGACAGCAACTTTTGAGCGATTGCCCGGATCACGTGCAACGGCAATAATTTCGACGATTTTTTCGTACACTTCAGGTATTTCTGCTTCAAGCAATTTTTTAAGATAGTCAGGATGCGTTCTTGAGAGAACAACACGTGGACCCCGCGGTGTCTTTTCAACGTCTTTTATGATGGCACGGGTACTGATACCCTGGTACATCCTTTCTCCTGGAATAATGTCGCTCTTTGGGATAAACGCTTCAACTCTTCCAAGATT
>CBDUQV010000219.1:0-3336 GCA_965369615.1 uncultured bacterium
CAGTGAGAAGCTTTTTCATACCCGATCCTTGGAACGAATTGCAGCCATCAGCTGTCGTGACATACTAACAACAACCGCAGTTTTTGGCAAGAGACAAAGCGCTCGGGGCGATTGAGGAATTCGGATTTGGGATTTCGGATTGAGGAACTCGGAACGTAGAACACGGAATACCACACCGATTATGATGGTAACGTCACCTTTGAATATTACCCTTCCAAAGGCGGCAACTATGGAACCGCGACAAAGTGCAAACATAACGGTAACGGTCACGCCAGCTATACCACCTGATAATATAAATAGGGTTTCTATCAATGAAAAAATTGTTCCTTTTGAGAATTACGCAGCATACCTGAAGAAAGAAATAGATGCGCATCCTGATCGGTTGGTCATTATTAAAGCCGATAGATATGTCAGGCACGGGATTGTAGTATCCATTATTTCAACGACGAAAAAACTCGGTGCTCAACGCATTTCCGTTGGCACTGCGCAGAGAAATTAAAGGAGGCGATATAGTATGCGTATGACCCTCGGTTTTTATGAACGGTCGTTATTCTTCAATCTTGCTTTCTCCATTGTCTTTCACTCATTGCTCTTCTTCCTTATTATCCACAGGCAGAGTACTGCGCCCCTTGAGAGACTTGAGAGCGTGGAATTCATCGACGAGACACTTCCACCGAGTACGGTTAAGGCACCACGCACTATAAGTCCGCTTCAGGCATTAAAAAACATCTTCACAAGAGAAGAGGATTTACCTTCACTCAATGAGGATGTCAGTGAAATGTTGAAATCACTTCCTCCTGTTCCTGGGGTTGATGAGATAAAAGGGATTGACCTGTCAAGCAAGGATATTGACCGGTCACAGGCAGCAATTGATCTGGAGGCATACGATGATTTTGAAGGAGCAGAGGGTGGTATAACTGACATTATCAGGGTTGGATCTTCACAAAAATCAACAGATGAGATCCTTTCAGCACCTCCTATTCTCATAAAGGATAAGGGAGGCCCGAAAAGAGGGCAGATTGGATTATATACCTCTCCCGGTGGTAGCGGGTTAGAATCACCTCTTGAACTTGAGAGTGAACCTGTTGCAAAGTTTGATGATAGACCTGTTGTTGCACCCATAACAGCATCAAAAGATGATGGAATGAAGATCAAAGATGGCGGAAAGAAATCAGGTCCGTCAATCAGTATTACCGGTCCGCTCTCGGGTAGAAAGATCCTTGCAAAGTATCTGCCGCCGTATCCAGAATGGGCTGAAAAAAGGGGTGTTTCAGCTATTGTTCAGATACGATTCTGGGTGACACCCGATGGAAAGGTCAAGAGAAATGCATTCATAGAGAGAACAAGTGGTTCTGGTTCCTGGGATAATTCCGCTAAAAAGTCATTGGTGAAGTGGAGATTTGCGCCACTTCCTGCAAATGTTGTGCAGGAAACACAATGGGGTGTCATAACGATCAGATTTGTTCTGTAGTATGGTAGGAAATTCCTGAATAAGAGATGTATTTGAAACATAAAGTAAGGAGACCTTTATGCGAAGGAGGATAATCACATACAGTCTATTGCTGCTCATACTGGTGGTTGCATTTCCACTCCTGCTCATTACGCAGGAAGCTGAGTCTGAGGGTGGTGATGCAGGGCGCACATTCGAGGAAGAGGTTAAAGGAGAATTTAAGGGAAAAATAGAAGAGGTAAAACCTGAAATAGTGCTTGAATATGATATTTTTGAAATCATTGAGTCATATGCAGGAGAAAAAGGTTTTATTTATGACAAGGAACTGATAAAGAACTCTGATATTGCCAGTACTCCATTGCCGACACTGGCAAGTGACCAGCTTTACCGTCCATGGTTGACAGGAATTAACAGGGGGGAGATTGCAATCTTTCACCCCCTCTACGGACATGATGTTGCGGAATGGGAACTGACGATAACGAATGCGGCGGGTGACATTTTTAAAACATTTTCATCCGAAGGAAAACCTGATAGAAGGTTATTCTGGGATGGTCGAGGTGAAGGTGACAAGATGATTGACGTTGGTGCCACCTATTCATACTATGCAACAGCAGTGGATAAACTTGGTAACAAATCGAGGGTAATGGGTAAGGAAGTTAAAGTCCAGGGAATACTGTACAAGGAACATCTGGATTGGATTATAAGGCTCGATGGAAGGGAAATGTTTGAGCCAGGAAAGGCTGACATCCGTTCCAGTGCCATGAACCTCCTGACGGAATCAGCGGATATTGTAAGGAAAAAATTTATCAGAAGGATTTCTGTCAAAGCCTATTCAACCGATGATGTGCTTTCTCAGACGCGGGCAAACAACATCGCAAAGGTACTGAGCGAAAAGATCATTCTTCCGAAAGGTGTTGTTATTCACACCGCCGGCTATGCAGTGGTTGGAAAGGTGAGAACAGACAGGGTTGATATTATTGTTCGATAGGTAGAAATAGGATAAAAGACTATGGGAGGGCGAACTGCGGTTCGCCCTTTTTTGTTCGCATTGTCTTAGTATATCCCTTCTGGTTAGTTTTTTTTGAAGGAATAAAGCAACAAGAAACCTGATAGATAATAGGGGTTAATAAAATACCAGTTATTCTAAAATATGATTACTCGAACAATGTTTCTTTAGTAGTTGACAAATCATAAAAAGATTGTTATATTTTATTGTAAGAAAGAAGAATATTAAGTAAAGGAGAGAAGAATGAACCTTGCAAATGAGAAGGGAAGGGGAGAACAATACCTTTATGTTCTCTACATGAAAGGCGAACCCGAACATATTCTGGAAACAGGAAAAAAATCGTTTGATCAGGGGATGAATCCTCACTATAGAATTGATGTTCTGAGGGATTTAGGACCTAATATAAAGATTGGAATACTCAATGGATACAATGTTGCAAATCAGGATTGGATAAGGCTCAGGGAATCCAACATTGGTGAGGACTCTTTATTTAAAGCGAAAACTGAGAGTCTGGGTAAATTACACTATCTTTATATAAAAGACCTTGGGGTATGGAAAGTTGATGGATTAGTTGTTGATAAGCAATCCACCACTATTCAAATAACCCGTGTTGAGTTAGCAAAGTAAGAACAACCAACTGTCACTATGCGGTGTCAGGCTGGTCACTATGCGGTGTCAGGCTGAAAACTGAAAATTGGATTCTTTGTCATTCCAAACTTCATTCCATAAATCGTAATTTCTCCTCATCAACATTCCGATCTTAGTAGCATACTATCTTTGAAGTTTTTCCCAGATATGATGTTATCTGCTTACGTTATTCTAACTGTATCACATGATAGAAAGCAAAGGATATTCTATTCTCGGTTTCCTCATCATAGTA
>CBDUQV010000220.1:0-3316 GCA_965369615.1 uncultured bacterium
ATATATCTTTCTTGGTTTGCCATAGATCCTGAGCATCAGATGGCAATCAAATCCAAAATGTTTTGCAAAAGCAGCGGTTATTCTGCAGTGATTTGATTGAATTCCACCACAGGTGATGAGCGTGTCGCACTTTTTCTTTTTTGCATCTGCAACAAGGTATTCGAGTTTTCGCGCCTTGTTTCCTGATATAAGCAAACCGTTCAGATCATCCCGTTTCATGAAAATTTTGGCAGTCGAACCCGACTTACGTATTTCACCAATTGGTGTTGGTACGGTCAATTTCATTGGTTTGAGCATACATACCCTCCTATGTGCATTGGCTACTGTCTCTTGGCTTCAAGATCATCTCCTTTATGCTTGTAAACGATCTTTCCTGTTGATTTGAATGAGTTATGGTATAACACCATAGCCTTTAATTTAAACGCGTGCTTACGTGAGTTCCTGGATCTTCTCTTTTTAATGCACGTTAGCCGTCTCTTGATAGAGTTTTCTGTAGAGCGAGAGCGCCTTATCTTTATAGCGCTTCTTATCTGTGTTCTTGAAAAGCTCGTGGTGGATAGTTGCTTGTTCCCTCTCGGTGGTGAATGTTTGGAGCATATTCTTGAATTGGTCAACAGCGCTTTTGCTGTTCGTTTGAGCCTCCAATTTCAATCGTAAGACCGAACACCTGAATACCAGATCCATACGTTTCAGTTCATTTGCCATGGTGAGCGCATCATCATTCAGTTTCTCAGATTCCTTGAATCGAGCAAGGAGAAAAGAGAGTTCAGCTTTTCGATAAAGGTTGTGGCAGATGAGTACCTTGAGTTGCAGCTTTCTGCTAAGAGATAATGCGGAGGCAAAGAGCTGCTGTGCCCGAGCATATTTGCCGAGCGATTGTTTGAGCTCACCCATATTCCCCTTTACCATGGCAAATCCACGCAAATTATTCAGTTCCTTTGCCATGGAGAGCGCCCTTGAGAAAAAGGATGCTGCTTCCGCGAATCGACCTGTTTTGAGCGCAGCGATTCCACGAAAATTCTGTGCATAGAGGATACCCTGCCTGTTTCCCATTTCCTCACATATTTGAATCGTTTGAATCAAATACCGATCAGCCTTCTTATACTCCTCACCATTCAAATGCGCAACACCGAGCGAAACGAGTGCCATGCTGATATTGAATTTATCGCCGAGTTCGGTTGCAACAGCATGCAACCGTTGATAGCATTTCAAAGCCTCTGCAACATTACCTGTGGAGAAGTGCGCATTGCCCAGGCTACTCAGGGCAATGAGGAGGCTTGGTCTATTGTTGTGCTTCTCAGCAATTTCGAGGAAGCGCTGGTGATATTCAAGCGCTTTTGCATGATCGCCGTGATCCAGATAGATACCTCCCAGGTCATCAAGCGCCTTCCCGATTGCGTGTTCGTCGCAACTGGATTCTGCAATATGCAATTGCTGCTGAAAGCACTGCAATGCCTTTTCGTAGTTGGCTTGAAAGAAATGCACATATCCCATTTTATTCAATGTCTTTTGCAATCCCTGCGTATCGTTGAGTGATTCGTATATTCGGTTTGCTGCTCTTAGGAGTGTGAAGGATTCATCATAGGAACCCCTTAACCAGAGCACATTCGCAAGACTGTATTTGCTCTCCGCGATAACACCTTGCTTCCGCAGTTTCAATGCCCGCTGAAGATTGCTCTGCAGTAGCGCTTCAGTTTCATCCCATTTGCCGATAATCTCGAGGATTGATGCTTTACGAAGGGTGATGATCGTCTGAAAACAGAGAAAAAGCGCTTTGGGATCATGTGGGGATGAAAAGCATGCATTTCCGAAACGCCACGATTTTGTGATGTGATGGTTGTAGACCATTGATACAGTTGTACGTAATGAAGGGTTAAAAGTCAAGCGTTTTTTGTAGCTACTACGTACATGTGGTGGGTGAATAATGCAAAAGGTGAGCCGAAAGGCTCACCTTTTGAAACCCCGAAAATCCATCCTGCATTATTCTTCTCGGTACTTTTCAACTCCTTCTTTGAGCAGATCGTTTCCACGCACATCATTTGCTACGATGCAGGGAAAATCCTCCACCTCAAGTTTTCGAATTGCTTCAGATTTGAGATCCTCGTAAGCTATTACTTCTGCCTTTTTGATTGATTTGGCAATGAGCGCAGCAGCACCTCCAACTGCAGCCAGATAAATCGCTTTATTTTTTACCATTGAATCAATAACTTCCTGAGAACGACCACCTTTTCCAATCATCGCTTTCAATCCAATGTCAAGCAAGCTTGGTGCATAAGGGTCCATCCGGTAACTTGTTGTTGGTCCTGCAGAGCCAATTGCATATCCTGGTTTTGCAGGTGCAGGTCCGACATAGTACATAACAGCACCCTTAATATCAAATGGTAATTCCTCACCTTTCTCTATTAGTTCGACTAATTTTTTGTGCGCAGCATCCCTTGCGGTATAGATAGTTCCTGATAAATAGACCTTATCCCCGATTTTCAATTTTCCTACATCTTCATCAGTAAGAGGTGTTTTAAGTCTATATGTTTCACCCATGTCTCCTCCTCATTTTCGTTATGAATTATTTATTATTCGGCATTTGGTTTCAGTATTCACTTTTCTTGGTATTTACTACAATACCTGTGTCTTGTATTGTTGCATTGCTACACCTGCGCGTTTGCTTTTCTCTTAGAGTGTTATTTTTTTATGTCGTGCAGCATGGCAGTTCATATTGACCGCGACGGGCATCGATGCAATATGACATGGCATATATTCAATGAAGACATCAAGTGCTGTTGTTTTTCCACCCAACCCCATGGGACCTATACCGAGCTTATTGATTCGTTTCAGTAATTCAACTTCCACCTCTGCAAATGTTGGATCAGGATTTCTTTCTCCAATGTTTCTTACCAGAGCTTTCTTGGAGAGAATAGCTGACATTTCAAAATTTCCACCTAATCCAACACCAACAACTACCGGGGGACAGGGGTTTCCACCCGATCTTCTCACCCTGTCAACGACAAAATCCTTAACGCCTTCGATTCCATCTGCGGCTTTCATCATTTGGACTTCGCTCATATTTTCGGATCCACCGCCTTTTGGAGCAGCTATAATTTGTATCTTGTCGCCTGGAACGATTTTCGTATGAATAACGGCTGGCGTATTATCACCGGTATTCCTTCTCTCAATAATAGGATCATCTACCATTGATTTCCTGAGATACCCATCCGCGTATCCTTGTTTCACTCCTTTATTGACTGCATCTTCATAGTTGCCACCAACGATGTGCAGATCCTGACCGAGCTCGACAAAGAAAACTGCCACACCAGTATCT
>CBDUQV010000221.1:0-3304 GCA_965369615.1 uncultured bacterium
GCGAAAGGGACAGAGTGAAAAAATGATCGCAGCATATCATCCAATGAGCTACCGAGTACAGTGAAAGCTCGGTATCACTAATTCATCGGAGTTTAGCATACTATTTGATGGGCTCTTTTGGTTGCCACCTTTGCCTTATTCATTTTATGTTGGGCTTAAACAGCAAGTGTTTAATGTAGATCGAATACAGGCTGCATTACTGGTCCGGGGAGGGATATTTTTTGGAGAATGTCACGAAAGTCTCCCTTGTTGGCAGTCTGATTTTTTGCTATCGTACAATACTCCTGAGACTGGAATTACATTGGGCGCTGGAATTGTTTCACATCCTGCACTGCCACATTATAATATTTTTAGTGGTTATGATCAAGAATACATGCCAGCGTACCACTTCAACATTGGTCTCTCAAATCCCTTTGAGGAAGGGAAGAAGGTTTTTCTTATAGATGTCAATTTTTTTGAATTTTTTACTAACCAAAAGCAGCAAAAGGTTGATCTTATTACATTTGGAATAGGATTTTCCTGGAGGAGCTGATAGAATATTTCAGAACCTTATCTTATTTGAAATGTCTATAAATAAAGAAAACATAATAGTGGATGAGACCTTCGAGCGATTTGTGGTAAATAACTACAAGAGGGTATTTAACTATATCTTTATGATTGCGAAGGACTACGAATTGGCAAAGGATCTGACACAGGAAACGTTTTTGAAAGCAGCCAGAGGTTATGAGCGATTGAGAAAAAAGGAGCGGCTTGAAGTCTGGATGTTTCGCATAGCACGGAACGTGACATTTAGCAAACTGAAAAAGGAGCAACGGAGACGGTCAAAATTCATCTCGCTCTTCACGAAGCGGTACGAAGGTGAGTTGATCGATTCTATCAAAGATTCATCTGTGGCTATCGATGAGGTTGTTGTAGAGCAAGAGGAACGGGCTATGGTGAGAAAGGTACTGAATGAACTTCCCCCACGAATGAGGGAAGCGTTGATACTCAAGGAGTGGGAAGCGCTTTCCTACGAAGATATAGGAAGGATTATGAAGATATCGAGGAAGGCGGTGAAATCACTGCTTCACCGTGCGCGGGAAGCAATGAGAAAAAGATTAGTGAAAGAGGAAGCATTTAAAAAAATCTAACCAAAGAGCACAGAAAAAAAATCTTGATTATATAATGTCTAAGAATGATTCGCAGGAGAAGGTGCACAGAGCATGAAATGTGAAGAGATACGGCAAGAATTGTCCGCTTATGTAGACGGTGAATTACACAGCGATATGATGCAGATAATTGCTGATCATATCAAGCATTGCAACGGATGCGGGACTGAGTATGAGCAGCTTGTAAGACTTAAGCAGATGGTCAGGGGCGTAAAGCGTATTGAAGTTGATGCAAGCCTTGCAAAGAGCATCATTGACAGCATTACGGAAAAACAAAGGATACCCGAATCTGCCTGGTTTCCTGTAACCATTCGGGTTGCGCTCCTTATTGCAATAATTATTAATATTGCTGTTTTTAATCTCTTTAGGGATTATCGGTTCAGGACTCCCTCGGTTTCTTCATACAAACCGATAAAAATTGAGAGTATCGTCGATATGGAGGATATCGAAGCAATTACGGTGAGCTTTTCATATCCGGAAAAAGACACAGTTGAAAACTATACCCAGCCGAAAGTTGTGGATTTTGTAGGTCCCTCGTATTCAAATGGGCTTATTGCGCAAGAGATTGAAGGAACAGTAATTCTGAGAATTATCGTGGATTCAGAAGGTGATGTTAAGCATGTTACCGTTGTCCAGTCGCTTGTTCAGGAAGCAGATTCGATTGCCATTGCATCGGCGAAAATACTTCAGTTTATTCCTGCCAGAATTGGAACAGTCATTGTTGAAAGTGAAATAACAGCGCTCTTCTTCTTTGATTTGTAATAACTGCTATGGGGAAATGGAGAGTGCTTCCATTGCCTATTGGAGCTTGTGGACAGTGAATGATCTTGTGATCTGTGGTGTGCGTATGAAGAGGAAATAGGTTCCACGAGCCAGGTCAGTTCCATCCCACACGAAATATTTCCCTCCTCGATTCAATGTAAGAAACTCCGAGGCTATTTTTCTACCCGCAATGTTATAAACAGTAAGGGTAATCTCCTCGTATTCAGATGTTGAGAAACGTATGAATACTTTATTGTGAAACGGATTTGGATACAATAATACCGCATTGCATCGAATATCCGGGGAGGGAATTTCTCTAATCGACTGTTGTATTCGGAATCCTGTAAAAACATCCTGGTTACCCAGACGGGTATCCGTCCACACAGGATGGACATCGTTGACCGATGAAGCGGTGACGCCAATGTACTCACCCAGTAATCCTGCTCGTCCGGCGAGGATAAGGGGTTCTTCTATCTTGACGGGAAATGCCTCTTGCGGCAAGCCGCTCAGCCTGGTTATCTTTCCCGCAGTTGGATCCGAGGAGACCGTGGTGATACGCTCATTCACAGACCAGGTGGTTCCTCCATCGGTTGAGGTTGTCATATACAGGTCCATCAGCAGGTTGCCCGGATCAAGGCGGCGATCAAGAAAAACGACAATAATTGAGCCGTCAGGTGCTACCGTGAGCCACGGGTGGAACTGATCGCAACCGTTTCCCTGTGCATCGTCATTGATCCGTACTCTGGAGGTCCAGGTATTACCGCCGTCAGTGGATTTCGTAAAATAGATATCAGTGTCGGTATACCCAAGCGCATCATCCAAATACGCAATATAGATATTACCATTATTCGAGCCTCCCGTTATATCAACATCCATGGCAGGAAAGGAGAAAACCATAATATCTCCATAGATGTATCCATAGACAAAGGAGGTAGACTGTACGGTAATATCACTTCCGAATGTTTGGCCTCCGTCTGTTGAGCGGTCAAAAAGAATAGAGCCCGGCGTATAGTCCACCCATGCAACGTACACTTCACTATTGGGGCCCACACATGGTACCGGCCATTGCACCCCGGAATAGTCGCTCACCTGCACCGGACCGACGAATGTGCTTCCTGCATCGGATGAACGGGACAGGAGGATCTGTGTGGTATAGAATCGTGCCCAGGCAACATAGATATTACCAGAATGCGGTCCGCTTGACCGGTCACAGGCGATGAGCTCCTTGTCTTCGAAAACACCAGGAACATTGTTAATGACCGTAAAGGGTCCGCTCCAGGATGCGCCCCCATCAGTTGATTTGTAAACAAATAAGCCGTTGGGTTCAGACGTGGAGTTGTAGGATAGTATAACGGCATAGAAGTTCCCGTCGCTATCAACGGTCAGTCCGGGAT
>CBDUQV010000222.1:0-3262 GCA_965369615.1 uncultured bacterium
ATTCAAATACTCTATGGTGATAAAATTAAGAAGGGAATGACGAGAAACCAGGCAATGGACGCGCTGATGCAAAAAGAAGAAGATTAACATCCGGTTGGGATTCCTTCGGAACGGTGTGGTTTCTTTGAAACGCTATGAGTACTCCGTTTCACGGAGTACGGTATGAATCCCTCGACAAGCTCGGGACCGTATACGCCTGAAGCTGCAGCTTGCTGTTGACCGAAAATTATTGACTTACCACACATATTTGTGTACATTCTGCAGATTAGAATTCAAAAAGAACGGAAAGGAATATGGTGAAAAAGCTTTTTACTTCAGAATCGGTAACGGAAGGACATCCTGATAAGATTTGCGATCAGATATCAGATGCCATTCTGGATGCATACTACAGAAAAGATCCCTTCTCACGGTGTGCGATTGAAAGCGCAGTAACAGAAAACCGACTGATACTCATTGGTGAGATCTCATCGAATGTGAAGGTTGACGAGGAACAGGTGGCGAGAGAGACCATTGCTAAAATCGGATATACCAAAGCAGAGCTCGGGTTCCACGACGGTTGTGAAGTACTTAACTTTTTACATAATCAAGCCGCTGAATTACATGATAACATCGGTGCTGGAGATCAGGGTCTTATGTTCGGATATGCCTGTAAACACACCGAAGAACTCATGCCCCTCCCTATCACCTTAGCGCACAAACTCGCTAAACGGCTGGCAGAAGTCCGAAAGAAAAATCTTATTGAAGGATTGCTTCCTGATGGCAAGACACAGGTAACCTGCGAATTGAAAGATGGACAACCAATAAATGTTGATACGGTTCTCCTCTCCACCCATCATACCCATAAGTATGAAGATGATGCATCATTTGAAGAAATGAAGAACGCCATAAAAAAATTAGTAGTGGCACCTATCATTCCTGAAGGTTTGCTCACAAAAGACACCAAGATCCACATCAATCCACTGGGAAAATGGTTTACCGGAGGTCCAAAAGCAGATACAGGCTTGACCGGAAGAAAGATCATCGTGGATACGTACGGCGGCTGGGCGCGTCATGGAGGAGGTGCTTTCTCAGGAAAGGACCCAACAAAAGTTGACCGGAGTGCCACGTATATGGCAAGGCACATTGCCAGGAGTATTGTGGGTTCGGAGCTTTCAGAGCAATGCGAGATCCAGATCGCATTTGAAATAGGCGGTCAGCAACCCGTATCACTTATGGTGAATACGTACGGAACCGGCGTAATGGCTGATACGAAAATCGAGACCTTGGTTCACAGAAGCTTTGATCTTTCCTTTAAGGGTATCCTTGATTACCTTGATCTCCGTAAAGCTATTTTCGAACCCCTCGCCGCATACGGACATTTCGGACGCACCGACCTCGACCTCTCGTGGGAGAAGGTAAAGAAGATAGGCTAACCACAAGGCGAAAGGCAAGTTAAAAGTGAAAAGTTAAATCTGAAAAAGAACTTTGCTCTAACAAGGTGAGAAGGAAAAAATGAAAAAGAGAAAAAAACGAGCAATCGTCAGGTGGATAATTATCATTATGTTGATCCTTATATGGTTTTCTATTAATCCTCCCCTCCGATTTGGTGTGCATTGCTTTGGAATAACGGTATACAGCGGAGTTCCCTTTCCGGTCGGGGATGTTACGGTATACGCCAATGGACTTGCATGGTTCCGCAGCACCAAATCACGTGAAATAACGAACGATGAAATACGACGATTGTTAGGTACAAAAGAAGATGCATTTCCTGATGTTATAGTCATTGGAACAGGCTATGAGGGTGATGTTAAAGTAGCTGGAGATGTATTAATTGAATTCAGAATTGCTATTGAAGCGCATGAAACACCTGAGGCAATAAAGCGGTTTAATGAGTTGCGTTCGCAAGGAAAACGTGTGGCAGCGATCATACACAGCATCTAAATCTATTTTTCAGCAACAAATGCACGGGAAAAATCCTGCATAATCATTACTATCTACAGCAACTATATGCGCACTATTTATTATTGATTTTGAAATAACGGGTTTACTAATTTCCCCCTTTTTACAGCATCCAATTATTCTCTTATAATCCTCAATCCCTCTTTTAGGCTTGCCGATAAGCTTATTAACATCTGCCCCCCCTTGAAGGGCACGAATGAATAATTTTACTCGTTAAAAAAATTAGCTCTCGATGCAATAAAAAAAATCCTACCCAAATGAGAGAATAAAGAATCGGAAAACGATTCACGGAATAAAACCGAGAAAAATGGGTAAATTATATTGAGGAAAGATGATAGTGGAACAAATAAGTCAGGAATTCGTTATGAATACTAAACAAGCAAAAAACCTTAAAACTAAAGGGGGTGTAGCTATGACAAAGAAAATCATTATGATGCTTTGTCTCGTTACTGTAAGTTTTTTCTTGATGGGATTTCTCGGCTTCTCCGGGTCCAGCAATAAGGATGTGAATGATGTTATTAAGCTGCTCAGGGCTAATGTTGGCGAGCAGGTTATTAAGGCTCATATCGAAAAAGAAGGGATGAGCTTTGATCTCACAACCAAAGACCTTATTAACCTGAAAAAGGCAGGTGCAAGCGATGAACTGCTTTCTTTTATGGTATCAGGAAAAAGTGGTGGTGAATTTCCGTTCGAATTAGGAGAAGAGTTCCTTGTTAAGAAGCCGATCACGCATGAACACCTTGCAATCTTTCCGGTGTACAGGAAAGCTGTATTCGACATCGAGGAATACCTGACACTTGATGAAGCGCAAGAAACCAAAGTTATTATCATAAGCGAGCAGTCAAATGCATCTGTTCCGACAGTCATAATTAGAAACATTGGAAGAAAATCCATCTATATCATGGCTGGAGAAATTATTATTGGAGGTAAACAGGACAGGATGGTTTCGTTCGATGTTCTCATCCCTCCGGGCAAAGAGATTGAAGTTTCGGTCAGGTGTGTTGAGCATGGACGATGGCATGGCAAATCCGGTGAGTTTAAATCGGGAAAAGCGGTTGGCAAGAGCAATATTCGAATTGCGCTTCAGTTTAAGGACCAGACAGATGTGTGGAATGAAGTAAGCAAGGTCTGCGCAGAGAATGAAGTGACGTCCTCAAGCGGAACATACGGCGCTTTGCTTTCCAGCGAAGATGTCCAGAAGAAGAGCAAAACATACCTGGATGCCATGAAGAAAGGTCTCAAAGATAATGAAATCGTCGGAATGATCGTGGCACTCAATGGTGAAGTGGTCTGTGTTGACATTTTTACCAATCCAAAATTCTTT
>CBDUQV010000223.1:0-3223 GCA_965369615.1 uncultured bacterium
ATTAGTTTTATTGGTTGACTGCAAACGGCGAGAGAGCAATTATGGGATGTACGATGTAGGATACTGCAAGTGCCAAGTATCAAGTAGAAAGTAACAATTGAAAAGGATGAAGGGAGGAAGGGAATAGAGAAGAGGCTAGGGAGCATGGGGTGTGGGGGAAATGCCAGCGTATGGGAGTATCGGTGTATCGGAGAAAACACTTCTGTTGTATTGGTTTGATTGGTTGAATTAGTTTTATTGGTTGACTGCAAACGGCGAGAGAGCAATTATGGGATGTACGATTTACGATGTAGGATGTAGGTTACAGCAAGAGAACAATCCACAAGCGCAAAAGAGCACAAGTGAAGGCAGCTGTAGGTCAGAGAATCAGAATATCAGAAAACCAGATTATCAAAACGGCATGTGAGGAGGAGAGTATGGGAGAGTGGGAGAAAATAGTGAATCGGAGTAACGGTCCTCCTACGCCAAGGCTTCGGCGGATTCAGTATCGGAGAAAAGGGGAAAATAATGGATGAATTCAAGAATAAAGTCAAAGAGATAATGGAAAAGGCTGAGAAAAACACTCGGTGGCGACAGAATGATTGTTTCAATCTCATCCCATCAGAAATGACGCCGAGCTTGCTGGTGAAAATGTGCGAAATATCAGATCCTGCTGGAAGGTATGCGGAACACCGGACGATGAAGGGAAAGGAGATATACTTCTATCAGGGAATTGATTTTATACAGGAGATTGAAGAACGTGTCAGGGTTGAAATGAAGGAGTACTTCGGATGTACTCAGATTGAACCGAGACCTATTAGTGGTCAAAGGGCAAATGAGGTCGTATTCAAGGCAATGGTGAAATGTCTGAATAGAGAGAGGAAAGAAGGTGAATCGCAAAACAGGATGCGACTGGTGATGAATAACCTTCTTACCCATGGCGGACATCTGAGTTCTCAACCGATGGGAGCTCTCTTCAATTACGTCGACATCGATCCAGTCTCTGGTAAAAATAAGGTTATCAATTTCCCTATCATTGAGGGGAATCTCTATAAGACAGATACTGAAAAACTTGGAGAGATACTCGCTGATAATAAGCCTGAGCTTGTTGTTTTCGGAAAAAGTATGTTTCTGTACCGGGAGCCGGTTAATTTTGTTTACAGTATTGTTAAAAATTGGGAGAAGAGACCGGTAATTATGTACGATATGGCGCATGTCCTTGGACTGTATGGTCTTTTCCAGGATCCCCTGAGAGAAGGCGCTGATGTTGTTACGGGCAGTACCCATAAGACCTTCTTTGGTCCCCAGCGAGGAATCATTGCGAGCAATATGGATAAGGGAACCACTTTCAGGAAGTTATGGTTGGATATCAAGAGTCGTGTATTTCCTGGTTCAACAAGCAACCACCATCTTGGAACACTCCTCGGTCTTCTCATGGCAGCGTATGAGATGAACAAATTCAAAGATGAATATCAGAATGCTGTGAGAAACAATGCTCGCGCTTTTGCCAAATCACTGCATACATGCGGTGTGGCTGTGGAAGGAGATGAAACAGATGGTTTTACTGAGACACACCAGGTCGTTATCAGGGTAAGGAAATATGGAAGCGGTCAGGAGATTGCAAGGAGACTTGAAGATAACAATATAGTGACGAATTATCAGGCGCTTCCGGACGATGAAAGCTTTTTGGATCCAAGCGGAATCCGAATGGGTGTCTCTGAGATGACGCGATTCGGAATGGAGCAAGAGGATTTCGATATGCTTGCTGAATTTATTGCAGATGTAGTGATTAACGATAAAAAAGTTGGGGAGGAGGTTGCTAAAAAGCGAAAGAGTTTCCTTGCCATGAAATACTGTTTGCCCAAAGAGGAAGCGGTTCCACTTGCAAAAAATGTACTATCCCTATTTGATATTACATAATATGTTCACTTCTTTTATCACGAAAATGGAGAGATAGACAGGTTACGATTCCATCATTTGAAACAGTTTGCAACCACAGATGTCCGCAATAAGTTTATTTATTTGCTATTTTTTTCCAGTCGGCGAGGAATCGTTCAATCCCGATATCGGTTAAGGGATGTTTGAACATTTTATCAATGACCTTGAAAGGTATTGTTGCAATATGTGCTCCGATGAGGGCTGTTTCGACAACATGGAGGGGATGCCTTATACTTGCTACAATTACTTCTGTTGGGAAAGCATAGTTTTCAAATACATCCATTATGTCACTTACAAGGTCCATGCCGGTGTGGGCAATATCATCGAGCCTGCCAATAAATGGGCTCACAAAGGTTGCACCAGCTTTTGCAGCAAGAAGTGCTTGATTGACAGAAAATATGAGTGTCATATTAACCATAGTTTCTTTCTCAGTGATCGCGAGTGTTGCTTTCACTCCATTCTTAGTCATAGGAACCTTGATACAAATATTTTTTGCAATTGTGCTGAGTTTCTCTGCTTCCTTGACCATACCATCCACTTCGAGACTAACCACCTCTGCGGAGATAGGACCTTTTACCATTTCACAGATCTTTTTTAGAACATCGTTGGGGTCCATTCCTGTTCTCTCCACTTCCCTTGACAGAAGTGTTGGATTTGTGGTTACACCATCAAGAAGTCCAAGCTCACTCGCTTCCTTTATCTCATCTAAATTTGCCGTATCGATAAAGAACTTCATAAAACCTCCTATTTTCCGTACTTACATTCAGGTTAATATTTCACTTCCTTTAAGAAGAGCCCGTGCGCCGGCGCTGTTGAGCCTGCTTGTGATATATCCCTTGATGCAATTATTTTTTTGATATCATCAACTTCCAATTTTTTTCTTCCAAGCAACAAGAGGGTTCCCACCATGGTTCTTACTGATTTGTGCAGAAACCGATCTGCATTAATTTCAAATTCTATTTCATTTTCTGTTTCGGTGAAATGACATCGAAAAATATTTATAGTCATATTCTCCTTCCTTGATTTTGCAATTGAAAAGGATGTGCAGTCGTTTTCTCCAAGCAGAAGGGAGCAACCTCCATTCATCCGCTGAACATCGAGCGGATGCCTATAGTACCATGTATATGGCTTGGTAAAGACGGAATACTTTTTTGCAAGTCGGTATATGTATAATCTCGAAACCGCACCAAACCTTGCGTTAAAGGATGTACCAACATCTTCAGCATGCTTGATGAAAATATCATTGGGAAGATAAGCGTTTAGAGCATTCTTAATTGTCACTGTATCCAGTTCTTTGTTTGTAGTA
>CBDUQV010000224.1:0-3156 GCA_965369615.1 uncultured bacterium
TCATGATTTATTTCATCAAGCAACAGGTCAAGGTCATGAAGCATAATAAGAAACTCCAATTGTTTGTTCATGTTATCCCTTTTCCTCTATTTCTTTAAGAATATTAAAAAATTCTTTTTTGTCCTTCACCCCAAACAACCTTCCGTCCTTTGCAATAACTTTGGCAAGACCGGCAATTTTGCCAAGTGTAATGAGATAGGAACTTGATGTCTCAAGGGGCGGTGCAATAAGCAGAAAGAAAAGTTGCACTGGTTTTTTATCAAAGCTCTTAAATTCGATACCTTTTCTTGACAACCCGATAATCAGATGAAATTCTTTTACCAGGAGGGTTCGCGCATGTGGAATGGCAATTCTCTTTCCGAGTCCTGTTGAGCCCATTTCTTCCCTTTTAATAAGTGTTTTCAGGAGAATATCTTTTCCTTTTGGATCCACTTTTAGCAGCGAAACAAGTTCCTTGAGAACTCCATCCCTCTTCCTGCTTCTCAAATTTAGAGCAATTACTGATTTACTAATAGTTTCGTAAAGCCCCAGGGATTTCTTCATGTAAATTTATTTTTATCACTCTTTTTTACTATTGTCAAGTCTTTTTCCCTTTCTCCATTTGCATACAATCCTTACGTAATAAATCAGAACAGGCTTTAGGGAGTTTATTCTGAGCTTGTCGAAAGGCTCCTCGAAATGAGGTGTTTTCAACTTTTTACTTGTAACGTGCTTTTGTATGATGCATATGGTAGGAAAGCCATTCCAATTCCGTTGTCATGTCCACCGATGATACAACAATCCCATCGGAAACATGCACTTTAATGGGAGCGAAGTTGAGGATTGCTTTTATTCCACATTCGATCATTTTGTCCACAATCTCCTGGGCGGAGGATGCCGGCACAGCAATAATACCGTATTTTATCATTTCCTTTTTACATACTTTCCCCAAATTTTTACTATCCATTATTTCAGCACCGGCAATTTTTTTTCCTATTAAACGTTCATCATTATCAAAAACATGTGTTATTAAAAACTTTCTTTTCTTGAATCCTTTGTACTGCAGCAATGCCTTTCCAAGGTTTCCATAGCCAACAAGAACCGTACTCTGTGTCTCATCAAGCCCCAGAAATGTATTGAGGAAACTGATAAGATTATCGACATTATAGCCAACACCCCGCTTCCCAAAATCTCCCAATGTAAAGAGGTCACGCCGCACCTGCGCGTCAGATAAGCCAAGCCCTTTTGACAGTTCTTTTGAAGAAATAATTTCCAATCTTTTCTCTTTGAATCTTTCAAGGTACCTCAAGTAATATGAGAGCCTTCTCAAGGTAGGTTCGGGTATTTTAGTCTTCATAAGCTCCTCCACATTTGAATTGCGAAGTTATACGTTTCCTCAGAATCAATGTCAATCCAGAAACTTCCATCAGGAATGTCGTATGCATGAAAATCCTGATTGCGTATCAATTCCTGAACTCCCCCTGTTAATGTATCTCTTCCCTTCTTAATGCTTTTCCTCAAGAATTGAAAAAATGATCCATTGAGCAAAAACAGACCAATATCAATGCCATTATACCTGGGGAGTTGTTTGCCAATCGATTGTATTTTTTTATCCTCAACCCATACCTTGGTTGCATCTAAAACATCAAACACATTGTCAAGGTTTCTCTCAACTGCAAGAAGCGGATATCGTTTTTCTACCTTAACAATATACTCAATGATATTTTTATCAATAAGGTGATCCGACATCGCAAGAATAAACACCTCATCACTGCCAATAAAATCCTCAACCATCAGCACTGAAATCCCATTACCTTTACTCCATTGCGGATTATGGATCAATTCAAGGTTATCGAGTGGATAGTTTTCGAAATACGTTTGCAACCTATCACTTTCACAGCCTGTCACAACAATCACCCTCTCAATCCCTGCAAGATACAAATCATCGACAATCCACTGAATTATCGGCTTTCCATTAACTTCAAGCAGGGTTTTTGGCATGCCGTTAGTTATATTGCTTAGCCTTCCACCCATGCCAGCCGCTATAATGACAGCTTTCATTGCCTCTCTAAATCCTTAATTCCATTCTGAATTCCGGACATCTCGCCCGATACAAAGCAATCATCGATAAGCGTTACACGAATTACTGGAATAATACGTGTCATGTCGGAATATTTCGTGCCTTATCATCGTTGAGTAACTTCTCAACAATTTCCTTGACACGAAAGGATGCATTGCCGTCCAACCGGTGGAACAATTCCGTTTTCATTTCTTCCTTTTGCTTCTCCCTGTTAGGGTTCGATGATAACGCTTCCGCTATGGCTGTACCAACTTTGTCCGGTTCACTGAAATGCACAAACGCATCTGCCATAAAACATCTATTATCCTCATCAAGCAAAGGTGTACCGTCTGAATGTTTCAACCGCTCATAATCAAGATCATAAATTATTCCCGTTTTTCCTGTAGCAAGAAATTCGAACATCGTGCTGGAAGCCTCTGTTATCATTGTATCTGAGACGAAAAGGTAAGGGAGAATCGAATGTTCGTCTTTCGGAACAATCGCAGCGTGGTTATATCGGGTCACCCGCTGCTCAAATATTTTGTGGTGGCTGTGAGGTGCATACCTCCCGTGCCAGCTGTAAGGATGCAATTTAATAATCACATTGTAATCTCCGGTATATTCAAAGAGCGTATCCTTTAAATCTACTATTGACGTCGGTTTGTAGGTGGGTGCATAGAGAACCGTTTTTTTATTACAATCAAGGTGAAGTGAGGAAAGAATATCCTTCCGGTTGAACCTTTTGCTCTTGAAAAGCGGATCGAGTTTCGGCATACCAACCGTATATACCTCTGAAACACCAAGGCATTTTTTCTCCTTCAGTTTCTTCTCACGATAGGGTCCTTCCACAAAAATATTATACCTCGTTTTTCTATCACGCATAAGATTCCTGTACATAATATTCTTAATACCCGAACCATGATTAACAAAGCATAGTACCGTTTTTCCCAATTCCTTGTGGTTGGTAACCGTATCACCGGCAAAAACCACATCGAATCCCCTCTCGGAGGTTGTCACCTGATGTCCTTCATCATTGAATTGCTTGAGTATTTGTCCTTCGAGTGATCTGAGAAAAATACCGAGAAACTTAACCTTTTCTTCCTTGCAGGAAAGATAAA
>CBDUQV010000225.1:0-3152 GCA_965369615.1 uncultured bacterium
TTGGTTCCGATTACAATAATAAAGCGCACATCGTTGTATTCGTCACCAAGGATATAACTAATAAAATTAGTTCAAAAGAAATAATAAGTGAGATTTCCGGAATAATTGATGGGGGTGGTGGTGGAAGAGATGATTTTGCAACCGCAGGGGGAAAGAACTTAAAAAACATTGACAAAGCACTATCAGCAGCAAGGGATTACATAGTGAAAAAATTGTCATGAGACGAGCAATGATGAAACGGATTTCCTTAGATTACTCCCCGTACAATGCTACACAGTTCGGGGCAAGTAGATCAAAATGAATGTTTTTGAGTATTTGATGAAGGTCAGAAAGGAAAGAGGAGCTGGATACCTTCCCCTTCTGGACCCTGAAAAGGCATCAGACCCTAACTTTGAAGCAATTCTTGATCAATTAAGAACTGCTGATGTAGATGGAGTTCTCGTTGGAGGCAGTACGCTTAAAAGCGTTGCCCTTGATGAAGTCATAAAAAGAATTAAATCAGCAACTGAAAAACCAGTAATAATCTTTCCCGGTGGGCATTACCAGGTCTCAAAAGAAGCAGATGCGATCTTTTTCCTGTCACTCCTCAGTGGAAGAAATCCTCAGTTTCTTATTGAAGAACAGGTTAAAGCAGCGCCTTCCATTAAAGAATGTTCACTGGAAACAATTCCTGTAGCATACCTCCTTATTGAATCAGGAAACGAAACAAGCGTTGCACGAGTAAGCAAAACAAATCCATTGCTGCGAAATGACGAAGAGACGATCGTTTCCCACGTTCTTGCGGGAGAATTTTTCGGAATGAAAATGTGTTACATGGATGCTGGAAGCGGAGCAATGTACAGTGTCCCAGAAGAGGTGATCAGGGAGACCAAAAAAATATCAAATTTACCCCTCATTATTGGCGGAGGCATACGCAATCCAGAAGAAGCCCGGGAAAAAGTAAAAGCCGGCGCAGATTTCATCGTCACCGGCAGTGTTATCGAAAAAAAGCCGGTCTTACTCAATGCTATATCCAGAGTAATTCATACTTGCTAAATTCGCGCCTTTACCGGTCGCTCCCCATATAATCGATCATAGTCAGGCTCTAATTCTTCTGTATAAAAATCCAACCCAAACGCTGATACAACATCGAGTATCTTTCTAATTTGCTGCCTTGATAAGCGCTCTTTC
Source organism: uncultured bacterium (assembly GCA_965369615.1). Lineage (GTDB taxonomy): Bacteria > Hydrothermota > E44-bin80 > E44-bin80 > E44-bin80 > SOKD01. Next base: position 1,171 of record CBDUQV010000225.1, read on the forward strand.
CATAAGGCAAGTTGATCCTCCTTACCCTCAACGGAAGATCCCGCTCTTGTTGTGAAGCTTGGAATTCTCAAATGCCTTTTTGCATCATCCGGAACGTCAAATTCTAATGCTTTGAAAACCCTTTGCAACTCGACTTCACCGTCGCGCACGAGCTTTTCGTAGGTTACCAATAACCAGGGATGGGGTTTTGGAGTAACCAATGGTGCAAAATATTCAAGGCACCAGGTTCCTGACAACGCTTCCTCCAATGATGTTATCCTGCCGAGTATATCAGAGAATTGAGGGTAGTCTTCGAGGAAACGCGAATCAACATAGGGTTGTCTAATATTTCGCCAGTTTCCATGTCTCATTTGTGATGAAACAACCGCACACGGATGCCGAATCAATAAAATTGGGCGTTTTGTATCGAACTTCTCCGTCATCCATCTAAGAAACATGTGAGCACGACAAAATTTCACGATCCAGGCTCTTGTTTTTAGGAAATCGACAAATTTGCACGCCTGCGTTGTTTGACGATTTAGAAACCTCCCAGTGAGGATGTCGTCAAGAAATCTTTCGCCTTCTATCCAATCTGTCCCGGGAGGAATATAGGTTCTCCACTTGAAACCATGGTTTCTTGCTTCAGGCACCTCGTTCAAGCTCAGGGGTTCCCAGAGGATTGAATGTCCGGGAAGCGTATTTATGAGCTCAGCAAGCCAAGTACTCCCGCCACGCGGACTTGCGACCAAAACAACAGTATTTTTTAAATCGTAATCTCTGGATAAATACATACCCATTACTCGAAGACCTTTATCTGCCGCTTTTTTGAGGATAGCTTTCATAATCCCTTAAATCTTTCTATCTTACTGTTTTTTTCAATACACGCGCCTGCCCTATTATTCTAAATTGCATATCAGAAAATCACCATTATGTCAATTGATTTCGAAAATCCTTTCCCTTTCAGTTTTTAATTTCGCTCGCCAAATATTTTTCTTGACATCGAAGGAAATCTGCATTATACATACTTTGCGTATTATACGAAATTCTTCAAAAAATTTGGCACGCTTTTATGCTACCATAGAAAGGAGAGGTATTATGAATCAAAAAGTTTATGTTGCACTATTAGCATTTATCTTCCTATCCTTCTCATCCTTACTGATTGCCCAAGCACCTGACACCCTCTGGACACAAACATTTGGGGGTGGTGTGGATGACGATCAAGGCTGGTCAGGTATACAGGTGTCAGACGGTGGTTACATCATTGGAGGTTGGACATTTTGCTATGGTGCAGGAAATCAGGATATTTATCTCATAAAACTCGATTCAACCGGTACAACAGAATGGATAAAAACAATTGGTGGAGCAAATAATGATCTTTGTCGATCCATTCAAGAAATCTCAACTGGCGGATACATTTTTGCAGGAAGAACATCATCATATGGGGCGGGTAGTTGGGATGTCTATCTGGTCAAACTAAACCAGAATGGTGACACAGTCTGGACAAAAACAATAGGTGGATCAGCTGATGATAGGGGCAATTCTGTTAAAGAGACATCTGATGGCGGTTATATAACCGCTGGACAGACACGAACATATGGTGCAGGTGATTGGGATGTCTATCTTATTAAGACAAATTCAAGTGGAAATATTCAATTAAATGAGGTATACGGAGGCATAGACATTGACAGGGGAAATTCAGCACAAGAGACTTCTGATGGTGGATATATCATCGTGGGCGAAACACAATCATACGGTTCTGGTTACTTTGATGTTTATCTGATAAAGACTGATTCACTCGGTAATGAAGACTGGTCAAAGACATATGGAGGAGTTGGCGATGATAGGGGATTGTCCGTTATAGAAACCTCTAATGGTCAATTTGTAGTTGCAGGATATACAACCTCCTACGGTAGTGGTTTAAGCGATCTCTATCTCATTAGGACGTATATTAATGGCGATACTATCTGGACAAAAACTTTTGGCGGCATAGACTGGGAAAGAGG
>CBDUQV010000226.1:0-3141 GCA_965369615.1 uncultured bacterium
ACTGTTTCAATTTTTTCTTTTTGCATGGTCATTATATTGTCATATATACAGTATAAATATTCGTATGTCAATTCAAAAATGTTACATTCCTTAAGTGCGGGGGTTTAAGGTATTTAGTAAGTCGCACTTGAGTTCCTTTGCCAAGAACAAGTCCCTGGACTTTTTTCCTCGGGGCTTTTCCTATTTCCACTCTGTCGAAGATCCTATCCAGGAGTTTCAATCCAGCAGAAGGAAATAAGTCATGTGAAGGTCGAGGACTTGCAAATCCTTTTCCGTAGTCAGTCATTGCAATGAGCAATTGCTTATTGTTAATGGAATAGGACATTTCAATTACGCCATTCTTATCATAATTGTATCCATGTTTAACAGCATTTGTTATAAGTTCTTTAGCAATCAGTTCGACCAATGTGTTGTCAATTTCTTCCGTGCTTATGCCTGCTTCCTTTCTGAGAATCCTGTGAAAGTATTTGTAAAGAACGGCTGAATATTTTTCTTCACTCGGGATTGTTAATGTATCTTCATGATCAGCCTGATGAATGTAATCTGACATTCTGTCTATCTCCTTCATCATTTCATCATGGCTCTGGACATAACCTCGAAGAATATTCATCCACCGTTTATTGTAGTGAATTTCGACTATGGAGGTTTCTTCCTTTAATGCCTGGACGATCGCTTTTGGAATATTAGCTCTTGTTATTAATTCATCAGGATTCGAATAGAAAAGGAAATATTCATCCATTTCAAGCAACTTAAATGGTTTTTGGATCACCTCCGGTGGAAATGAAAGAAAGATAAATTGATTTCTGTACTTGGAAAGATACATGAGAAAACCAAGACCAGTTGAGCTAATGTATGTAATGTGGCTGAGGTCAACTACAAAGCTAAATTTTTTTGACACTACTTTCTGCTCGACCTTCTTTCGGAATTTCAGCACGGCTTCCTTATCAAGAGAACCTGAAAAAATGATTACCAGGATGTTTATATCATCATTGTAGAGCAACCGCGCATAAAAATTTGAGAATTCAAGAGCATCCCTTTTAATTTCCATCTTTCTGTACGGGTTTATATCACACGAAGTGAAAGCTGTCAATAATAAAAGAGATATGTAAGGAAAAGACCTTGACTCATGTTATGTTCTTATGATATATTCCGAAAACTTAAGTATGAAAAAAATAATTGCAGTAATTACACTTTTCCTTCTCATAGGGCAAGTAACGGTTCATGCTGAAACCGCCAATGATTCGCAACCTGAATCAAGGAGCGTACGGGATCTGGCACCCAGATTATTTCTGCAATTTGAGACATTCTGTGATAAAGAATACATTAAATCCGAGATTGTATTTGTGAATTATGTCAGGGAGCGTAATGAAGCGGATATTCACCTGATAGTAACTGCAGAGACAACTGCAAGTGGGGGAGATGAGTACACCTTATCTTTTACGGGGCAGCACGAATATACTGATTTGAATTACAATCTTAAGTATACCGCTTCGGTCAATGCAACAGATGACGAAATTCGAGAAGGTATTGCAAAAACAATTAAACAGGGACTTGTTCCGTTTATTTCCTGTTCTCCACTCGCTGAGTACATCGATATACAATTTCAGGAAGCAGTTGAGATAGGCGAGGTGACAGACAGGTGGAAAAACTGGGTATTTGAACTGGGTATCAACGGATATGCTAACGGAGAGAGATCTCTCTCAAGTTTATGGTATTCAGCATTTGGTGAAGCAAAGCGAATTACCGAAAGGCAAAAACTTGAAATAGAAAGTTCGATAAGTATTAATTTGAATAAATACGCCATTGGAGATTCAGATGTGGAAACCTCATCAAAAAGTTATTATTCGGAAGGTTTCTTTGCACACAGTTTGAATGAGCATTTCAGTCTTGGTGGTTGGCTCAATTACAAAAAGAGCGAATATAGCAATATTGAATTGCATATCTCATTGCTTCCAGCGATTGAATGCAACATATTTCCGTATTCTGAATATACTGAGCACGAATTCTCGGTTACCTATTTTGTATCAGGAACGCATCGCGATTATTTTGAAGAAACAATATACGGAAAAACAAAAGAGAAACTTTATGGCGAAACTCTGAGAATTGAGTTCTCCTCTACCGAACAATGGGGTACGATAGGCTTTGTAGCAATGGGACAGCATTATTTTCACGATTTTTCGAAGAATAAAGTGCGTTTTGACACAAGCATTTCCCTGCGAATGTTCGGAGGATTCTCCCTTTTATTGAATGGTGGATATGCGGTGATTCATGATCAGCTTTCACTTCCAAAGGGAGACGCAAGCGAAGAAGAAATATATCTCAGGCTCAGGGAGCTTGAGACGGATTACAGTTATTGGATATCGTTTGGGGTTAATTATACTTTTGGGTCAATTTATAGCAATATTGTCAATCCAATCTTTTAATCCATAAATCACAATTCATTGTCAGGTTCATATTTCTTATCTGAGTAATCAATCTGCATAATAATGTTATTTTGTTTTCCAAAGAGCAGCAGCTCAATCATGGTTCTCTGTGTTTCCCAAGAACCGGAACGCTTGAGGTGACCGAGCAAAAGCGCGGTCTCCCATTTTTTCTCATCCTCAATATAGGTGCTATCTGACCATTCCATGACCACATCGATTGGTTCACCATACTTTTCAATGAGCGCTTCTATGATGCTCTCGTAATCGGAAATATAATCCTCCTCATCAATAGGCTCAAAGGAATAGCTTGCCTGGACTAATTTTCCATCCTTAAAAATATAGGTAATGAATGACTCGAACCGGTAAACCTTCTCCTTGAAGTAAAGTATGATTGCATCATCAACATCACTCCATCCTTCAAATACAATCGGGCTTTCTTCGGTTTTCTTGACCTGCTCTGTGGTCATACCCCACTTGGTTTTTCTAAAATCAAAGGGAGTCTCTTTTGGTTTTGTTGGTTTCACATATTTCCATGTTCCGTCATCATTGAGAACAACTCTTTTGCCGGAATCTGTTGTTCCATATTCCTTGCAGAAAACAAGGGTGGACAGCAGAAGCATAAAGATGATAAGTCCGTACATTGACATTCTTTTCATAATTATCTCCCAGAATAAAGGTTTACAATACTATGGTGATATATCAGCAAATAATACCTTTG
>CBDUQV010000227.1:0-3116 GCA_965369615.1 uncultured bacterium
GGAAATTAAGGCGGAATTCTGTTATGGTACGGATCTTTAATAGAATCCTGAGAATTTTTAGCGGGCGAAAATAGAATCTGAGATAGGCTCGAAGGAGCGCCTGTTTGATCTCGAAGCTTGTTATCGAAGGTAATTCAAAAACGGGCTTCGTATAGATCCCATACTTTGAAAAATCATTTGTGGTAAGATACCCCTTTGACTTGAATTCATCGTACACATCAGTCCCCGGAAAAGGAACAAGATAGAAATATTTTGCAAAATCAGGGTCAAGTGAGAGAGAAAAATCGATAGTCTTCTTCACGGTCCCAGCTGTCTCTCCGGGAAGCCCAAGAACGAAAAATGCCCATGTCTTGAAACCCAGGGAGCGAGCCATTCTAAATTTTTCTACAATTTCCGTTACCTTCAGTCCCTTTCTCACTCGATTCAGAATATGCTGACAGGCTGACTCAACACCAAATCCCACATTGACAAATCCTGCTCTCTTCATCTCGGTCAACACTTCCCTATCAACATTATCTATCCGCAATCCATTCATGAAATACAATCTAATTCCTTTTATCTCTCTGGTAACTGTATCAAGGAATTGCAGGGTCCAGCTCTTATCGTGTGAGAAATCATCATCCGCGATATGTATCTCTCGAATATTGCATTGCTCAATGTGCATCTTTATTTCCGCAATAACATTCTCCACACTCCTCCGCCTTATGGTGCGACCCCATATCTTTGGAGCCTGGCAAAATGTGCACCGGTAGGGACAACCGCGAGATGTTAGCACCGTTGCAACAGGAATATTCAAAGCATCAGGTGGAGAATAGCGTTCAGGATGTTTCAGGAGAGACCGTGAAGGAAATGGCAATGCATCCAGGTCATGAATAAAATCCCGTGTCTTACCTCTCACAATTACTCCGTTTTCCTTGATGAGCATTCCCTGTAGAGGACTTGAACCACCCCTTTTTTTGCGTTTCATAAATGCAACAATGGTTTCCTCACCTTCACCAATGACAACCCCATCAACACATTTCTCGCCAATTACCGTTTCAGCCATTGCGGTAGGATGCGGGCCTCCAAATATGACAAAAGGGTTATACATTCTCTTTATGCTTTCAGCAAGGGAAATTGCACCGTTGTATCCGGGTGTAACAGTGGTAAATCCAACAACATCCGGCTTGCATTTCCTAACAAATGCATGAAAATCTTTTTCTCCGGAAAAATCGACCGAAAGGTCTACAACCTCAACTGAAAAACCCTCCCGCAACAGAACCGCGCCGAGATAAAGTAATGAAAGAGGAGGATACGGTGGCAGAGTGCCACGACCGTATATGTTTTCCTGGAATGGATTAATGAGCAGAATATCCATAATCTTTCACATGTTCAATTCGTGCTGCAAAACATGCGTTTACCTATCAATTGCTATTCCTTCAGGCTTCTCTTTTCCAATCCTTGATACGATACCATCTGTGTTCTTCCGGATACAACCTTATGGATAATAGGGCATGCAGGAGCCTTCGTGGTAATACGCTTTATTTCCTTAAGTGGAACAAACCTGAAATCCTTTTTGAGATTCCTTTCAATAAACTCCTTAAAGGTATTTAAATACTTCAATCCATCAAATTCGGCATGAGCACAGTACACATCACCACCCCTCACATCAATTGCAGAAAGCTGATGAGGTCTTCCCAGCGTTATGAGCTCATCAAGCGTTTGTAAAGTGACGGGTATTTGAAGGGTTCTCAGTACCTTCTTTCTTATTCGAGGGTAAAATGGAGCAATCCCACGGGTATCGCTGCAGTACTCAAAATGAAACGCTTCCTCAGCAAGGAAGAACTTGCTCGTTGTTACCCATCCTGGAGCAGCAAACGAAACAGCGCAAAAACCCGTATGGAGCCGGAAATTCTCACCAGCCCTGCTTATTTCCATTTGAATCCTATCTGTTGACCAATTCTTCATCTGCTGTTGCCAAATAAAATGATGATTACCATGAAGTCCTATCTCATGTCCATTGTCCTGTATCATTCGTACGCTTTCTCTGAATGGTAGCCTTGTCATCAGCGAAAGCGACTTATATCGAAAACTGCTCTGGAGCGTCAGCAGACGCCTTGCAAATCCTCTCTCTGTAATAATGCGCGGAATTGCACGGAGAGGATTATCATATCCGGTAACAATGAAAAACGTAGCCTTAATATTAAAGTGCTTGAGAAGCTCTATGAGGGGAGCCACTCCTTTTTCAAAACCCCTGAGTGTATCAACATCAATTCGTAAACCAACAATCCTTTTCATACTATATGACATTTTGTCACTGAGTACAGGTATTGAACCATTTTCTTGTTCCGTATCGTTCTTACAACCAAAACCAATATCTATCCAATAATAAACAACTATCCTGGCAAAACCAGGATAGTAATGGTATACATTCGAAATTCCGCACAATGCGCACCCGACCCGAGTCGAACGGGCAACCTGCGGAACCGGAATCCGCTGCTCTATCCATTGAGCTACGGGCGCTTATCTTTTCTTCTTCTTATGCCGATCCGCTTTTCTCTTCTTCTTCCTTTTATGAGCAGCTATTTTTCGTCTCTTCTTCTTCTTCCCGCAAGGCACTGTCGCTATACTCCGATCAAGTTACTTTGTTAATCCTTCTTTTCAGTAATGATGAAGGTTTATAGGTAGGAACCCACCGTTCATCAACTTTAACCTTTTCTCCTGTTCTTGGATTTCTGGCAATTCGTGCTCTTCTCTTCTTATTCTTGAGAACACCCAATCCTCGAAGTTCTATCCTCTCATTCTTAACGAGTGAATCCGTTAATGCATTGATAAAATTCGTGATAATAATGGAAACATCCCTTTTGTGTATCCCTGTTCTCTCCGCAATTTCAAGAATATAACTCGCTTTTGTCCGTGTGACAGGTTTTTCAGGCATCCTTTCCTCCTATTTATTGGAAATAACCCGTGGTTCTAAAGCAGGTGCTGTGTTAGTTGTATCGGACAACATGATAAGGGAATACTGCATTGAAACACTGAATTGTTTCTCGTCGCCGTAGGCATCTTCCCCTGAGAACGTTAGAAAGGCGATCGTATTATCATCTTCGGAAAACATGTAATCAACAACATCTTTGACC
>CBDUQV010000228.1:0-3090 GCA_965369615.1 uncultured bacterium
GGGAGTAGAGATATCGAAAGAAGAATTAAAATAAAGCGGAGGGAAATGAGCAGATATGCTGTTGAAATCCAGAAGAAATACTCTATCCCGTTTGCAAGTGTTGTTTTCCTTTTTCTTGGAGTTCCTCTTGGTATCAGAACAAGAAAAGGTGGTGTTGCGGTTGCAACTGCAGTGAGCATTCTGTTTTTTGTTATTTACTACATATTTCTTGTTGGTGGAGAAGAGCTTGCAGACAGGGGATTTATGTCGCCATTCTGGGCGATGTGGCTGCCCAATATGATCTTCTTTGTTGTTGGAATGATACTTACTCACAAGATTGTATATGAAAACGGCTTCCAGTGGTTCACCAAGATATTTCGAAAAAGCAGAAAAAAAAACAATGAAGGTGCTTGACAAATATTTGCTGAGAGATTTTCTTAAAGCTCTGGTTTTTATTCTCGTTGCTTTCATTTTCGTCTTTGTTATCGTAGACCTTTTTGATGATCTTTCGAAGTTTATTGAAAAAAGAGTTGCGATTTTCGATATTTTTCTCTTTTACCTGTACCAGGTACCGTCAATTGCAGTCCTGGTTTTTCCTGTCGCTGTGCTGCTTTCCTTGTTCTTCTCTCTGGGAATGATGGCAAAGCACTTTGAGATTCTTGCATTGAAGGCAAACGGGATAAGCTTATTCAGGATTTTTGCCACGTACATTCTGGCTGGTTTTGCAATGAGTCTCTTTGTCATTCTCATCAACGAAACAGTGGTTCCCTATGCAAACGAAAAAGTAAAAGACCATAAAAGAACAAAAATCAACAAACTTCCTGCAATTAATTATAGAATGCAAAATAATCTAAAATATCTTGGAATGAATGGTTATACCTATTCAATAAGAACGTATGATGGCAATAAGCAAGTTATGAAAATGGTGAGTGTCCTGAAGTTTAATAAAGAGTATAAAATCGAGAAACGGATAGATGCAAAACTTGCTGTTTGGAAGGATGATGTGTGGGAGTTCCAGGATGGATATATCCGTCTCTTTCCCGATACACTGGACCAGCAACTTGTTCAATTTCATACAAGGAAATTTCCTCAGTTAAAAGAAAAACCATCCGATTTCTCAAGAAGAGTTAAATCCCTTGAAGAGATGGATTATGCTGAAGTAAGAGCATTTGTGGCTAAACTGAGGAAAACGGGCAAGGATCCTTCAAAAGCGCTGGTGGAGCTCTATACAAAGCTCTCATTTCCCTTTGTGGCATTTATCATTATTATTCTGGGTGCACCACTTTCTGCGGATACACGGAGAAGCGGGCTTGCACTTGGATTCGGACTTTCATTGCTCATAAGCTTTATTTATTGGGGATTACTCCAGGTATCGAAAGCATACGGTATAAAGGGAATTATTCCTCCTTTGTTGTCCGCGTGGCTTCCCAATATCATTTTTATTATTATCGGGATTTTTCTCGTTATTCGAATACGGAAATAAAGTTACTACGCATCCAGGAACTCACTATTTCGATATGAAAAAAACCTTTTGAAGAGATAAAATTCATCAATTGCTGCAACTGTAATTATGACAGTATATTCGCTCCTTATTCATAATGCCATTTTATTTCACCTGTAAAGATGCTGCAATTTGGTAATACAGAGATAGGATACGGGCTGGTAGCTGCCCCGCTTTCGGGAATTTCAGATTCAAGTTTCCGAAAGCTCTGTAGATCCTATGGCGCTGAATTGGTTTTTTCAGAAATGATTTCTGCAGAAGGTGTAAAACGAAGAATGGAACGGACACTTCGTTATCTCCATTTCAGTGATTCGGAAAGACCCATTGTTATTCAAATTTTTGGGTCAAATAGCGAGAGTATGAGGATTGCAGCACAGGTAATTGAATCAACCTATCAACCTGATGGTATAGATATCAATCTGGGTTGCCCTGTCAAGAAGGTGGTCAGGACTGGTGCTGGCGCTGCGCTTCTTAAGGATAAGGAAAAAATGAAGGAAATAGTCGCCGCAGTGGTTTCTTCAGTGAATATTCCTGTCTCGGCAAAGGTAAGGATTGGATGGAGCAGAGATGAATCTATAGAAATTGCGAAAATCCTTGAGGAATGTGGTATCAGTTTTCTCACGGTTCATGCGCGCCGGGCAATTGACAATTATGGTGTGAAGGGAAGATGGTCGGTGTTTGAGAAGCTCAAGAGAAATATTAGGATTCCAATCGTTGCTAATGGGGATATAAATACTCCACAGGATGTTCGATATCTCCTGAATGACATTGGAGTTTCCGCCATTATGATTGGACGCGGAGCAATTGGAAAGCCATGGATTTTTAATATGATCAGGCAGTATTTAAAAGGAGGCTGTATCAAGGAACCAGAGCCCAGTGAGAGAATTGGAGTATTGCTAAAACACATTGAATTGATGAGTGATCTGCTTGGGACAGAAAGGACAGTACGACGAATAAAGAAACAGATTGGTTGTTACTTGAAGGGAATTAAGGATGCGAAACAGATTACGTATTCAACAGTCAGATTACGTGAATTGGATGAGATGGTTACTTATTTTAAAGATCTTATGAGAGCATTGAGACAATCGTGAAATTTTCCTTGAAAAGATTTTGGAAGTATGTTACAAGAGACCGTATGAAACACACCATTGACACGATTTTTAGGGTTTCCCTCTTTGTGCAATTTGCTTTTATTACTTCCTGCCAGCATTCTTCTGTAGCAACAGAGGATGCCAGAGCGGAGCAGTATGATGTAGCCTGCAGTCGTGCAATACGGGATGGCGAAAACCTGGATTTCATACTCCAGGAAATGTGCATTGGAGGAAATGAGCGGTACAAAATTGCAATGAGCTTGCAGGAATATCTTGATATGAGAAACTGCATGCCAAAAGATACAATAATTGTTATGAAGGATATGAAAGGGTCATTTGTGAGGCTTGAGTATATCAAGGAGCCGCTTCTGCGATACACGGTTACAAAGGTGGATACTGGTTTTGTGACAGACAGGAGAGAGTTCGTGCCTTCGATTGTTTATTGTACCCTTAAAGGTACGGTAACCAGCAGTCTCTATCAATCGATAGTCAACCTGGGCGAATCACCTGAGCTGGTTT
>CBDUQV010000229.1:0-3080 GCA_965369615.1 uncultured bacterium
TCTGATCTACATATTTCTGCGAATGAACACCCCTATATCCGAAAAGATGGTAAACTGTTCAAAGTAAAAGGGTTTAAACCGCTCTCTTCAGTAGAATTGCAGGAGATACTTGGGAACATAATGACCGATGATGAAAAAAAGGAAATTGATAATAACGAAGATGCTGATTTTTCTCATAAAATAGAAGGATGCGCTCGTTTCCGCTGCAACGTATTTAAGGACATGAATGGTCTTGGAGCAGTTTTCCGCCTCATACCCTTTAGAATACCTGTCTTTGAAGAGTTGCGTTTACCCAGCCTGTTCAAGGAACTTAGCTTTTTGAATAGGGGCTTGATTTTAGTTACGGGTCCAACCGGAAGTGGTAAATCAACAACCCTCTCAGCTATTATAAACTTTATTAATAGAAAACGAGATGTTCATATAATTACCCTTGAAGACCCGATAGAGTTTGTTCACAAAAATGTAAAAAGCCTTATTAATCAAAGAGAAATTGGAAAACACGCAAAAAGTTTCGCGAGCGCGTTAAAATCTGCACTGAGGGAAGACCCCGATGTTGTTCTTGTAGGCGAAATGAGGGATTTGGAAACAATCGCAATAGCATTGGAAACTGCTGAGACTGGACATCTTGTTCTGGCAACACTCCATACGACGTCTGCATATAGCACCGTCAACAGAATTGTAGAGCAATTTCCGCCGGATGAACAGGAACAAACGAAAACAATGTTGGCAGATTCATTGAAGGCGGTCATTTCACAAACCTTATGCAAACGAATTGGAGGAGGAAGAATTGCTGCATTTGAAATTCTCCTCGTTACTGCGGCAGTTTCGAATCTCATCAGGGAAGGGAAAACATACCAGATACCTTCTATAATACAAACAAGAAAAAAGGAAGGTATGATTTCACTCAATGATTCTCTCATGCAACTCGTTGATAATAATTTGATAGAAACATATGAAGCATATCTTAGGTCTGTGGACAAGAAGGGCATCATTGGAGCGCTTCAGGCAAAAGAATACAAGACGGATTTTCTTTCAAGGCTTGATATGCTTGAATAGTGGCTCAAATTCACGTCGGACAAAAAACTACGTGGTTATTTCCCAAATATCAAGAGAGGCAGGTGCAATGCCTGTTTCGTTATGCATTCCTGATATTACCGTACAATAACGAGTTTCTTTACGTGATAATTGGTTGTGCATGCAACCTTAACGAAGTATATACCGCTCGGGAGATCTACCTGGCGATTAATCATGCTGTTTCCTCCCGGAAGTTCTCCAGAGAAAATGGTGGTAATTTTTCGTCCGGATGGATCATGAATGGCGACCGTAATGTGTTCTCGCTGTGGCAGGAAGACCTTGATGGCGATTGTCCCTCTGGTTACTGAACTGATCAGATGGCTAACGAAGGAGAAATGCTTATTCTGGTTGGTTTCTTTGTCATGCTCTGTAACACCAACCAGTGGTTCAATATCTCCGGTGATGGTATAGGCGAATGGCTGGGGTGGGTAAACAACATTCTGTCCTCTGATAATAATTTCCCAGATTCCCGTCTGGGGCGCATTAATGCGGCAGCACTCCTCAACATTAATGTTATCCCAGTTTGCAGGATTGGGGATTGATTGGCCACCTGAGTACTGATTACCCATGTATGATGTTCCATCGGGAGCAATGAGTTCTAAGTTAAGATCGTTAACGAGAGTAGGATTGGCATTCGGCGCAGCTGCGGTATCCGTCCATACCATGCAAACCCTGAGCGGTATCTGGCTCTGCACCTGGAATGAATCAATTGTGTACTGCATGGTAGCGATACCGATCGTATCGTCGAGGATGATGAGTTTCCTTGAATCTCCAGCAAAATACAGAACGCTATCGACATCGATCCTTCCCCAGCCAATATTCGAATCAGGGACGGTGTAGTTGCCTACATTGGGATCAGCGGAAACAATTGCCATTGTTCGTAGCAGAGCGGCGCTCTGGTAAGTAATGGAATCTGCAGGATTCTCCACCCCGGTCGGGTAGAAACCTGCCAGAAGGTATTGACGCATGAGTCCAATTCCAGCGTTGGATGCAGGAGTTGCCATGCTTGTTCCGGACAGGTATTTGTATCCATTAGTTGTTGCGCCATTAGCTGACATCACCTGTTGTCCCGGTGCTACAATCGTGGGTTTGTAGCGACCATCCTGTGTTGGACCTCTGCTTGAGAAAGGAGCGATCATATTTGCTGAAGTTCCATTCTGCGTTGCTCCAATCGTCATTGTGTTTTTTGCAATACCAGGATTCCGTATGGTTCGGTAATTGTATTCATTGCCGGCACAGTAAAGATTGAGAAAATCAGGGTTTTCCCAGACGTATGCGTCGAGCGATGCATCCTGGATGAGATACCAGCCATTACCATTATGATATCCCCATGATCCAGAATGCTGCAGAATGTGGTACGGAAGTCCTCTTCCTTGATATATGGAATCACAGAGGGCTGCCAGTTCCACATGGAACCATCCATGCGTATCCGCGACATCGACAAAGTAGAGGCGGGCGCCTTTCGCAACACCGTCAAAGGGATCCGATCCGCCATTGAGAGAATCATCGCCCGCAACGGTACAATTAACGTGGGTACCGTGATATTGCGTGTACTGATCGTCGCCAAAGTCTGCGCCCTCAAAAACCTTATAACCGACTATTTTCCTATTGTCAGGATAAACACCCGGCTGCGTGATCGGATCGATCATATCAAGATACACTATGTGATCGGTTCTGATTCCGGTGTCCGATGTTGAAAGCACAAGACCTTCACCATGAATGCCTTCATTCCATATCCGCCAGGCTTGCGGTCCGGGCAGGAAAGCATTCCATCCAGTCTGTACAACCCATTGCTCATCGTCGTTGCAGGTTTCCGGACGTGACCATCGCTGGATCCAGAGTACCTCGGGCATCCTTGCGATATCTGGCAATCGGCAAAGATCACCTATTGCATCGATCCGCTTGACTAATCTATGGTCGGTAACGCATTCAATACTGAATCCATAAAGGGCAATTTCCTGAGCGGCTTTTTGCACGTCTTCATCAGGAAAAAGCTGAATTACAAT
>CBDUQV010000230.1:0-3027 GCA_965369615.1 uncultured bacterium
TAACTCCAACACCCAGGCCCAAATCATCAATCATTTTTGTCGCATATCCTAATGAAAATGAAACATCAAATGTCCTGAATTTTCCAACAGGAACTCCCTGATCATCCCTTGCTTCTGTTTCACCGGTTGTAAGATAAATGATATTTCCGCCTACAGTTCCCCAACCCTGAACGGGTTTGACAACCGAAACAACATCGTAATACATATCAGGATAGAGCCCGGGAAGCCAGTTGGAGTGCATCAAGTAAAAATTAGTATTCTCGATGAACGCCATCCCGCCTTGATTATAGTAGGTTGCCAATGCATCGTCAGCCAATCCGACAAAAGCTGCACCCATACCATTCGGACGCGCTCCAGGATATATGGTCAAAAATATCGCTCCTGCCTCGGATGCAAAACCATGAAGAGAAAGAGCTGACATTGATAGCAAAAGGATAGAGATCAAAGATACAAATAGCAATTTCTTCATTATTACCTCCTTTTCAAACTACTTAGCCACTTATTAATACCAATAAAACCCCTAAATGTCAAGCAAAAAAGGAATTACAACACCACCGAATGTTATAATTACCGCGCTATTGCAATTTTCCCCCTGTATTCTGCAACACCTTTTATGCCGGAATAGCCCTGATTACCTGCTGCGCGTGCTTTCAACTTGTAGAAGTACACACCATTCGCTATGCTATCACCATCCCCATCCCTGCCATCCCAGTAAATGCTGTTAAATCCCGCATCAAAAACGGATTCTTTCTGAAAGATGGTTTTTCCTGTAACCGTAAAGATACTCAATTTAACAAGGCTTCGGTGGCTGATAGTAAAGGTGAAGTTCGTTGATTCTTTAAATGGATTGGGAAAATTGTACACGGTACTCAGTGTAAAGTGCTCGCCATTGTAAACATTGAGATTCAGTATTTTAATCGCCTGATTTTTATTATTATCATAACAACTAATCTCCAGCTTTGCGGAAACAACAGATGTATCCAGATCAAGACCATACGAGAAAGACCCCCGTGTTGAGCTATTGATATCATAAGAAAAGTAATCGTTGAGCTTTTTTATGTTGGTATAATCCTCATTGACAGCAATGTATATGCCTCTCTCATCTCTTTCTGATATGTCAATGCCGCTATCATCTTCAAGTATTCCTTTAATCTCAGCATTGTTAGGTATTGTCATTCCATTACTAAGAAGCTTACCGTGATAATATAGTTCTATCGTGGGAGGCAGCGTATCAGTAGAAAGCGTATTATTATAACCCGTAAGCAAAGAATCAAAACTTTTCCTGCCCTCTCTCCTATTATCCCAGATATACAGGCTCACCCTTCCCGATACCCCCGAGTCAAGATCGACAGGAACGAAAAATGAAGCATTTATTTCACCCTGCTCAATAGTGAAAACACCTTGAAAAATTGAACCGCCAGGCAGTGTATAGCGAAGCGTTTCTGAGGTCGTTGGTACAGGATGTTTTATTCTTTTCTCAGAATCAAATGCTGAGACATAGAGAAATCCATTGAAGTCTGGATCATCAGTCTGTCCCTGTATATCAATGCGCTTTCCTCCAACAAGGGTATCACTGCTGATGGTTGCTTGAAATCCAATTGAATCCGGAAAGAGTGGTGTTGCCGGATCACCAAAATATGCATATGTTTTTCCAAAATAAGCATTCTGCTTGGAAATCAACACACCATCACCAATCGTGATGTCAGCGTTCTTGAGGAGATTTGTTGCGAGTTCCCGTCCAAGGACCGTAATACCCGAGTACCCTGATGTTCTTGTGCATGCAAGCGAGGCAATCGCTCCCCGTTTTCCCTTCTTCTGCAAAAGGTCTGCAATACTCTCCTCATCAGGTCTATCAAAATCACCAACACTGCATGAACCAAAATAGCAAAACGGTCCTCTATATTCGTTCTCAAGCATTGAGATATCTGAGCGATAAAAAACCGTCTCATGAGCTAACCGTCTCAGGTTGCCATGTCCAAGAAATATTGACAGCAAACCACCGCTCGTCAAGGTCTTAATGAGTGCCTTTCGAGCTTCTGGTTTGGTTCCTGGAGGAACTGAACCAGGATTGGTGCCAGGATATTCACTCAGGTATTCCTTCACCTGATCAAACCGATCCGGCACAAGGCTGGAAATCGCTTCAGTTCCCGCCACGTGATACCGGAAAAGCCCATCAATCCCTTTAGAATCAAATTCATCATCAGCAATAAGAATCACCTTATTTTTCCAGACGCCGAGATTGCCCGATTCATAGCTCATGATTTTATCTACCGCTGCTGCTGCTTCTTCCTCCGTAACCACCGTAATCCTTCCCAGGGGAATATCACAGAGCAGATCACCGGTAAAATCCGTAAAGAAATCTTCGTAGCAGAGATTGCGACGCATTAACTCCTGGAAGTGAACGTAGTCACCCGTTTCATAAACAGGAATGAAATTCTTTGGGAGAGAGCTTTCATATTGGTTTTTGTAATCGTATGAACCACCGCCAAGTAAAAGCACGTAACCCGGGGGATATTCCCAAAAATTCGCTGCATAGAAAAGAAAATTCCTGATGGCGACGGGGTCTGCAAGACCCCAGCCAAAATTGTCGAAAATCTCATCGATGAGAACCATTCTTACAATTGGATTCTGAACACCAAGGAGATGGTTTCTCCGCCAATCTCTTAGTTGCAAAGCAGCATGGTAAAATTTCTTATGGGTAATGATCAGATAATCTGCCTTGTGCATTCCTCTCAGCGAAAAGGGATTTCTTTCAACTAATACTTCCGGGGTACGGAATGCACTGGCAGCAATGTAATGTTTCTTTTCACCAACAGGAACATAGTTTTGAAACGTTATTGTACCGTAATCGTATGATGCTCCAATAATCTGTCTTGCTTCAAATGGATTTGTTATCTCACAGACAAAAGGCTGATCAGAAAAAGCATATAAACTAAATTCAAGAACTGTATCCTCGGGGATCCCATCCTTGGTTGAAAATACAATTTCATTGTTAGAGTTAATAGCTTTGTTAAAAAAATTACTAAA
>CBDUQV010000231.1:0-3010 GCA_965369615.1 uncultured bacterium
GATGAATTAGTGATACCGAGCTTTCCCTGTACGCGGTAGCTCATTGGATGATATGCTGCGATCATTTTTTCACTCTGTCCCTTTCGCAGTGTTTTTGCGTTCTCAAATGTCGCAAAACACCCATGTAATAAAAGCAATAGTAAAAAAATAAAAATCCTTTTTCGATGCATTTTCCTATATTAAAGTGAGGGACGGATCGCCGTAGAGTTGAAATTCTAACAATGTTTTCTTGTCATCATCATCAAGAAAACCCTGCTCCCGTATCATTGTTCTGGCAAAATCAACCTTCGCATTCCTCAATGCGTCACCAAAAGGCATATTATTTTCAACATATGCAAGAAAGTATTTGCTAATAAGGTCAGCTTCCCTGGAAGGAGGTGAGGGGGGACCATATGCAATTGCCGTAGAACCCAAAAATGCAATCGCTCCCCGGGAAAGAAACTTCAATGCCAGGGATTCCTCTACTGATTTTCCGAAAATCCACGCACCATAACATGCTTCAGTGCAAACACAACTTCTTTTCAGCTCCGGCACCTCATCAGGTGTTATAGCAATGGGAAAAGCCGTAAATTCAGGTGGATCTCCCGGACCTCTCTGTCCATACCAATGTGCGGTCTCTTTTACACCGTGAAGATTGAAATACAGATATTTCTTTTCAAGCCACTTCTTCTTCAGTTCATTGGAACTGAGCGGTGGACAGCACAGTATCTGTTTACCATCACCGATAGTATCAAAGACCGCTCTTGAAGCTTCTTTCCAGATAGACGCAGAATATCCAAAACTTTTCTGGTAACCATCAGCGAATTCGTAATATCGTATTGTTCTCTTGATTATATCAATAAAGAAATCATCCTGCTCGCCATCTGCATCTGGAATTCTGCCCACAATACGTTGAGGAATTAAAAAATGTTCATCACGGGATGCATACGGCGCATCAGTCAGTATCTCATCATCTTCATCGAAAGTAGGGTTAGCAATGTTATAAAAAGGTATAATCGTATGACCTCCCATGATGAGAATGCTCCCTTCCTCCGTTGAGTCACTATCAACCGTATCAACAAATTCCTTGAATAGATGCGGTTCGACATTCTTCAAGAAACTAAAAGTATTGAATTCCTCCGGAAGGGCATCCAGGAACAATGCCGTTCCATCCTTCCGTTCCGCAAGTTCCTGAATAAGTGAAATAATCCGAGAACCCTTTTCTTTCCCGTATCTATCTAAAATATTCTTCTTATGTGAAATAATAAAATCCATCAGCGCTCCACAGCTCTTATAATTTTTTTATCACAGACTAAGAGGAAAGGATTAATCCGCGCAGGTCAACTTTGTTTCCGAAAGAGCTTTTTCATCTTTCTATAAAGCGTCGATGGATGTATTCCAAGCATCCTCGCCGCTCTTACTTTGTTACCTCCGCACTTTTTTATAGCATCACGAATAGCACTTACTTCAAGATCTTCGAGTGTTTGCTCCCCTTTTACGGGTATATCTGTATGGATAACAATCGAAATGTCCTTCTCCATAATTTTATCACCTTCAAGCAGGATCATTGTCCGTTCGATACAATTTTCGAGCTCACGAACATTACCAGGCCAGTTGTATTCCATAAGCAAATCCATGGCACCTGTGGTAAATTCTTTGACAGGAATTTTCAGTCGTTTACCAACATTTTTCGTAAATCGATCAATTAGAAGCGGAATATCCTCTTTTCTTTCTCGCAGCGGAGGGATATAAATTGGAATAACGTTGAGCCGGTAAAAGAGATCCTCACGGAATTCTCCCTTTTTCACCGATTGTTCCAGGTTTTTATTCGTCGCGCCAATAAGCCGAACATTCACTTTCACTGTTTTCGTATCCCCGAGCGGCACAATTTCCTGATACTGAAGCACGCGCAGAAGTTTCACCTGGACCTTCGGACTCGTTTCGGCAACCTCATCAAGAAAAAACGACCCCTCATCGGCAACCATGAATAATCCCTTTTTGTTCTGTACCGCTCCTGTAAATGCTCCCCTTTTGTATCCAAACAATTCACTCTCCAGAAGCGTATCAGGAAGAGCGCCACAGTTAAGCGCCACAAACTGTTTATTTGTTCTGTAACTTTTCTTATGAATCCTTCGGGCAATGAGTTCTTTACCTGTACCGGTTTCACCATATATCATTATAGTAGCATCTGTCTTTGCAACTTTATCGACAAGGCTTAAAAGCTCTTTCATTTTCTTACTATCGCCAATTATCCTGCCTTCCTCTTTTGTTATTTTGTCCTTTAAGAAAATATTCTCCTGGCGAAGTTGTTCCTTTTCGAATGCATTCCTGAGTCTGAATGTAATTTCATCAATTCGAAATGGCTTGGTAATAAAATCACTTGCCCCTCCCCTCAATGCTTCAATAACACTCTCGAATGTTCCATACGCGGTAATTATAATTACAATGAGATCAAGATCATCTTTTTTAAGCTCTTTAAGGAGCTGCAAACCATCCATCCCTGCCATCTTTATATCTGTAATAACACAATGGTAGTATCGTTCTCTCGCACGCTCAAGTGCCTGGGTACCATTCAAGGCTACTCCGACTTCATAGCCTTCTTTCTCAAGCGCTATTTTCAACCACTCAAGGATACCTTTTTCATCATCAACTATCAAGATAGACTTATTCAGGCTTTTCTTTTTTTCTTCCATATATCATAATTCCTTATGTATAAGAGCTATTCCACCTTCTTGTTATTTCCAGCGAGTGGCAACCAGACTATAAAGGTACTTCCCTCACCCGGCTTTGAATCAACAGAAATTTCACCGCCATGCTGTTCCATAATCCTGTGGGCAACAGAGAGGCCCAGTCCGGAACCTTCAGGACTTTTTGAGAAAAACGGCTGGAATATTTTCCCAATATCTTCTTTTTCTATTCCAACTCCATTATCCTTGAATACAATACCGCAAACTCCATTTTTCTTTATAAAGGAAAGACTGATTTTCCCTTCTTTCCCAATTGCTGAAAAGGCATTGAGTAGAATATTAAG
>CBDUQV010000232.1:0-2996 GCA_965369615.1 uncultured bacterium
TTCAGATTCAAAGCATGATGAGGTGATCAAGACCTTTTCCCGTTCTCTTAGATTCGTCTTCTTCCTGACTGTTCCTGCTTCTGTGTTATTGTTTGTGCTCAGGATTCCTATCGTTGGTCTTATTTTTGAACGGGGTGCATTTACAGCAAAGGATACGATCTTTACGTCGCAGGCGCTTGCATACTATTGTCTGGGAATATTTGCCATGTCATCGTCGAGGGTTGTGACGAGTATATTTTATTCCTATAAAGATGCCCGAACGCCGATGATATTGAGCATCCTTACTGTTGTTTTGAATATTGTCCTTTCTTTGATATTTATGAGATTTCTTCTCTTCCGCGGTCTGGCACTCGCCGTTTCATGTGCGAGCATTTTCAATTTGGGGTTGCTGCTATTTTTCTTGAAAAGGAAGCTTGGATTCATTGACGGGAAACGGATTGCGACTGATTTTGTAAAAATTATCGCTGCTGCCGCTCTTTCCGGCGGAAGCATGTTTGGACTCCTTTATTACCTGAACAATATGCTGTCATTTTCGCGTGCGGTCAATTTCCTTATTGAATCTTCTGTTCTTTTTATCGCAGGTGGGGCACTTTACCTGCTCCTTTCCTTTATCTTTGGTATTGAATCAGTAAAACACTTGCGGACGCGCTTAAGAGGCTAATATGCATGCTGAAAAAAGAGATACAGGAGGGCGCAGGAAGAATAAAACTTGCACTTACGAAAAGAGTGTGCTATCCTTTTACAAATACGATGTTTTGATTCACTGTTATAGTGTAAATATATGAAGGAGGTATTATGAAATTCAGAGCATTTGTAATTCCGCTGCTCCTTTTGCTTTCTGCTTCCCTTTCAGCAGAAATGGTCACGCTGCAGCTTTCAAGCGGACCGGTTGCGTTTTCCGATAGGGGAGCAACCATTGAAGGATTTGAAAAACTACAGATTCCGGGTACGCCGATCCTGCCAGCAAAAAATGTGTTGATCGCATTACCGCCTGGTAGTGATATTTTGTCCGTAGATGTGCAGCTCGGTGCACCTGAGTATATTGAAAGTGAGGGACTGGTAATTGCTTTTCCCAATCTTCCCCTCTCCGGTGATCAATTTGCTGCTAAAAATGCAATAGAACGGTGGGAGCGGAATAGCGCACTTTTCACCTCAATGAGGAAGCCGTTCCCCCTGAAAACTGTCTATCATTCCAAGGTGAGTCATTTCTGGGATATTCCATTCGTGCGGATCTCATACTTTCCGCTTGTTTGTGAAGAGAACGTATTGCGCTTTTATCGTTCGGCGCAGGTAGTAGTGAACTACACGAGTAGTGAGCATAACAGTGAGATTCCCGTATGGGTAAACCAGAAGGCATCCGAATTGTTTGATAATTGGGAGCAGATGAAGACATACTACGCATCAGGTGCGCGCGATGATTCCTTTGACTATGTTATCCTGACGCATGATAGTCTTTTTAGCGCATTTGATAGCCTTGCGGATTGGAAGACGACTATAGGATTCACCGTACGGTTAATGAGCATTGACAGCGTTCTTTCGCATTATCCCGGCGCAGACAACGCGGATAGGATCAGGAATTTCCTCATTGACAAGTACCAGTCATGGGGTATCCATTATGTCCTTCTGGGGGGCAATATCGATATGATACCGATGAAGCTCTGCTTCCCCGATAGCGGGCACAATTTCGATACGCCAACCGATTATTACTTCGCCGAGTTGACCGATGATTGGGATAGTGATAATGATGGTTATTACGGTGAATATGAACAGGATAGCATTGGATTCGTACCCGAAGTAATAGTTGGTCGAATTTCCTATAATAGTGGAACGATGATCAAGAAGATCGCGCAGAAGACCGTCAATTGCGAGAGGGATACCGGTTCCTGGAAGATGAATGCGTTACTCCTGGCTGCCTTCAATAACTTCGAGAACGAAGACCATACGGGCTGGCCATCCTGTGATGGCGCGGTGCTCATGGAAAATATCAAGGACAGCCTTCTGACCGGTTGGACCAGTACACGACTGTATGAAAAAGAGGGTTTATGTCCTTCAATCTATCCGTGTGAATACAATCTAACACAGGCAAATCTTGTTTCTGTATGGTCGAGCGGCAGTTATGCAATAACGAGCTGGTCGGGTCACGGGAATTCCGGTGGTGCATACAGAAAATGGTGGGCATGGGATGACGGTGATTCCGTTCCTGAGAGTCAAGAGATATCATGGGATGTATTTATCCATGAAAGCGATGTGCACTATCTTGATGACAGTCATCCTTCAATTGTGTTTTCAGCTTCCTGCAGCAATGCTGAAGGTCCGGATAATCTGGCGCGTGCGCTCATTGGAAACGGTGCCTCCGGTATTGTCGCAGCGACGACATATGGTTGGTATACACCGGGATGGGAAGACCCATCTGATGGCAATGTGATGTCGCTCAATTATTACTTCTACTACTACCTCATTGCGGAAGGGAAACGGGTTGGCGAGGCGCTCTTTGATGCAAAGATGTACTATTTCAACTATCTGTACTTCCCCGATCCCTGGGCGGGAGATCCTGAATGGACGACGCAGCAGAACATGCTCGACTACACCCTTTTTGGCGATCCATCACTTCTCAACGCTGGTGTGGGGGTTGAAGAGGAAGGTCCGGGAACAGTAATGCTGCAGAAGTTTCGAATCTATCCAAATCCAATGAGAAGGAATGCCGTTATTGAATATATGCTTCCCTTTGCCGGTACGGTCGATATTTCAATGTATAATATTGCAGGGCAGAAAATATCTACCATTCATAAGGCAATCGAAAAATCGGGGAATTATACGGTTCTGCTGTCCGGAGAAACAATGGCGCAGGGCATATACTTCATAAAGGTGCAGCTTAAAGGAGGGAACCAAACCATATTCAGACAGGAGAAGGTTGTCCTGTTTTAGTAACCAGTTACTGCACACTTACGTACTGTCATTTATTAATTGGTAAACAAACGTTCTTCTGCATACCAAAT
>CBDUQV010000233.1:0-2989 GCA_965369615.1 uncultured bacterium
CGGCAGGAAAGGAATCAAAACCATGCAGGTGATGAAGAGTATAATTACTTTCTTACTGTTATTTTTCCACACAATCAGATGTACATAATGGATTACAACAGGGTTGTTGCCGATCTTTGCGGTCATTCACCAGACGAATCCTTTGCCAGGATCAATAAGAAATTTGATGTGCAGGAAAGGGAGAATGCATTCAGACCACAAAAGAAACACCATTTTGGTATGTTTATGAATGGGAAATGGTATCAACTTATTGCAAGGGAAGGTACCTTCAACAAGAATGATCCGGTGCTGAGTCTCGACGTAAGTATTCTTCAGGAGAATTTGCTCAATCCCATTCTCGGAATCCAGGATCCGAGAAAAGACAAACGGATATCATTCGTAGGAGGAAAGCGGGGTCTTGGAGAACTCGAACAACTTGTCAATTCAGGTCAGTTCGCCGTTGCTTTTGCAATGTATCCCACCTCAATTGAGGAATTGATGGCAATCGCTGATGCAGGAAAGGTAATGCCTCCAAAATCAACATGGTTCGAACCAAAACTCCGCAGCGGATTGATCACGCACCTGCTTTGATTATACGAACAGGTTATTGCATGGATTTAAAATCCTCATATAAAACCGCGAAGTAGCCGTGCCCTTATTACCTAACCAACAGAACCGAACAGGGGGAACAATGGATAACCTTGTCGCTCGTACTCCCTATCGCCCGTTCCTTCTCATCATGCAGCCCTCTTGTCCCCATAACAATCAAGTCATATTCACGTCCAAGATTACAGATTGCCAATGAAGGCTTTTCGTCACGTAGCAATGTTGTCTTAACAGGATACTCTGCATTTCTGAACACCTGTTCAGTATCGTGAAGAATTCGCTTTCCATCTTCAATAAAACTCTCCTTCAGGTTGTCCGAAATATCAGATCTGTACATTATGGGCACATAGGCAACATAAACGAGCATTACTTCGGCTTTGATTGCTTTTGCAAATTCCAACGCTTTCTCTGCGCCCCGTATCGCATTTGATGAACCATCTGTTGCTACAAGTATTTTCGAAATCATTGTACCCTCCTATGTTTACTCAATTCTATGGAATAGTGCGGAAGTTATTCAAAGATATTTTCCATAAAGATACCAAAGTGACCTCTCCACATCTCCCTTTTCAAGAGTTACAGGTGAAGCAAGTTTATTATACAATTGATTGATACCATTACTATCACCTTTTCTTACACAAAAGATAATTCGACCTTTCGCTCCCTCTGGAAGCTCCTTGTACAACTGGGCAAGAAAATCAACGTACTCAATGAAACTCCATTTCCCAAAACTGTTAAAAACAATATTCCTTCCCCATTTCTGGATTGCTATGATCCTATTTCTATAGAAATAAAAGCTCCTTTTTTCTATTGTTTTTTTCAGTATCGAATCGGTTAATCGTATCCAGATAAAAGCTGGATCAATAACAAACAGGTATCTTCCTATCCTTCTCTTCTTGAAATAGTTTTCAATCTTGTTCTTCTCTGTAACCTCACAGAGATTGAACGTATTGGTTTGTTTGAGCAATTTCAGGATTATTATATTGAATTCGAAAATATGGTACGCTCCATTTCTCACAAATTGTAACCTCTTGCATATTTTTTGAACACTTTTATTTCGAAATGATGTATTGAGTCCAATCCACTCCAAACCCTTCTCCCGTGCGTATGTTGCCATTTTATCCGTAAACTGCACTGCGATGATGCCACCTCTCTGGTACTCCTTTTTTACGCGCATACCCATCAACCATCCATCTCTATCATTTGAATAATGAAAGAAACATATTGCTTTAATCTGAGATTTGCCTTCAAAAACAAAAGGGATGGTTCTTTCGGGATGCTTTCTATGATATTCAAGAAGATATTGAATGTATCCTGATTCGCATAGATCTTTTGTAAACCTACGTATCTCCTCTGAATCCCTCTCATTAAGTATCCGTATTCGCCCATCCACATTTTCTTGTATCACTTTTTTCGATATGCGTCAATAGAATTTTTCCTTGCAAAAGCAAATACAATACAGTATTATAATATTGATACTCAAATTTAAGAAGAGATTATACAGGTAATGATTTTACTAATATTTATTACGGAGAGGGAAGGCACATAATGCTGCTCATATTTCTATTTCTCATAGCCACCTTGACAGACATTACCAGTCTCCTTCCGGATAATGTAGTACTAACGCAAACCATTAAGGGTGATTGTACAGGAGATGAAAAGGAAGAAATAATCCTTGTGTACGATATCAATTCTCGCTTTGGGACAGATGAATACAGAGGAACCTGTGTATCAATCTATGAACAGCTGGAGGGGAAATTTCAGGAGGTGTATAAAACCAGATTGAGCGCAGATACAAAGATACGATTTGCCAAAATACTCGATGAACTACCACCATTTGTTGAAATCCAATGGTTCCATGCTGCAGGGGGCGGCAATACCTACATAGCATACGATAAAGAATTAAAACGATTCAGGGAAATTCTCAATTTTGAGAGTGGTGGGTTGAACAAGGAAGACATCGATGGTGACGGAAAAGAGGAGATTTTTTCATTCACCTTTGAACCCGTGCTATGTAATGGCGAAATGAATGAAATATACGCAAGTTTTCTTACCTTTTTTCGATGGAAGAAGAACTCCTTTGAATCTTTTCCGGAAAATCCTTATATGATGAGACCTGGAACAACATATTTCGCCACGACCAAAGCTCTTTCAACACCAAAATTACTTGTGATTTCACAACCGCGCTATCCCTCTTTAGAATTCAGAGGTGTTGAAGACTGTTCCTTTTCTTTCTTCGCGGCAAGGGATGCAAATAAACTATCTCTTCTTCTTGTCATTAAGGATGATATCATTATTCAACAAGGTGAGGGGAAAGACCTGATCCATGGTGACCATATCATTCTCCTTATTGATTCTGACATTGTAAATGATTTTTGCAAAAGAACACTCGATGATGACGATATCG
>CBDUQV010000234.1:0-2979 GCA_965369615.1 uncultured bacterium
CATAGGTACTATTCATACCATGCAGCGGTCACGCTTTTTCACAGCAGGAAAATGCTCGATCGATTGAAACAGTGGCGATGCAATTGCATGGTTTTTGAGAATCCTGTTCGCCACCTGAATAGTGATGCAGTATTTCCTGTTGAGAAAAGACCGGCGGTGGGTATGGTTACAAGTTTTTCTAAAGATGAGCACATTCAGGATGTTATTGATTGCGCCAGGGAAATGAAACAAGTCTCATTTTACATAACCGGAGACAGGAGAAAGGCGCCCCGGAAAATGACTGAGAATGCTTCTGCCAATGTCCGTTTCACCGGGTACATACAGGGAGAAGAATATTATGCATTTCTCAGTGGTATGGACCTTGTTATCGTATTGACGGATAGGGAGGAATCAGCGCTTTTAGGGGCTTACGAAGCTGTCTCTGCTGAGACACCACTCGTTGTTTCAGATACTGAAACAATGAGGTACTATTTTCCAAAAGGGGCAGTTCAGATCTCCAATGACAGCAAAGGCATTGAGAGAGGCATTCGAAAGGCTCTTAATAAACAGCAAAAATTAGAGGGTGAGATAAAAGAACTGAAGAAGGAAAAATATGCAAAACAGAGAAAGAATTTCCAGAAAATTGACAGGTTGACATAATACTCTTTGTGTGATACGTATTTTGCAATGAAGAAAATCCTCATTATACTTGGTTTTTTCGTCTTTTCACTTCCTCTTGTTATGGCTCAGGAAACGAAAGTGACACTGGAAAAGAAGCTTACAAAGACAGAAACAGAGAAGGAAGAAGGAGAAAAGAAAGAGGGCAAGACAGAGGTACAATTTGAAGAAACCTTCTATTCAGCAAAAAAGATTGAATACTTGATAGAGGAGCACCTTATTATCCTGACAGATAGCGCAGTGACCAAATACAAAAACATTACGGTACTGGCAGAGACTATCGAATACAATATAGAAACCAAGATTGTGAAGGCTTACGGGCACCCATTTCTCATAGATAATGAGGATACGATTACGGGTGAAATGATGATATACAGTATTGAGACGAAAAAGGGAATTGTAACCGTAGGAGCCACCAGGATAGAAAAAGGTTTCTTTACCGGTGATACCATTGTGATGGTTGAAGACAAGATACTCAATGTGAAAGGCGGAACTTTTACCACCTGTGAAACGGAACCCGAGCACTATGCATTTTATGCGCGAAGAATGAAGGTTTATGCCGATGATATGGTCATCTGCGAACCTGTTATTTTAACCATTCAAAGGATCCCCATTCTGATGGTGCCATTCTGGTTCTTCCCGATCAAGAAGGGAAGACATTCGGGATTTCTCTTTCCAAAAATAGGCAAGGGTTCCAGTGAAGGACGGTACGTCAGGAATCTGACCTATTTCTGGGCAACCAATGACTACTCTGACATTACATTCACCTTTGATATTTTTGAGAAGAAGGGGATAAAAACGTTTGTTGATGGGCGTTACCTGGTTAAACCGTTTTTATCTGGAAACATTTCAGGTTCATATATCAATGATACTTTTCTACAATCGAAAAGGTGGAGTTTTTTGATGAATCACAGACAAACACTCGGCAGGAGACTTAATCTAACCGCCCATGCTGATTTTTTGAGTGATGAAAACTACAATGTGGATTACAGTGAGGAAGAGATTGTGCAGCTCAACAAGGAAATAGAATCGTATGCTTCCATTTCAAAGAGTTGGTCTGGCGCGAATATGAATGTGCTTGTCAACGAACGGAGAGACCTTGCCAAAAATACCATAAGCAGAAGATTGCCGAGGGTGGGTTTCTCTTTGAGTTCCCGGAGGATTATTCCTGTTAAAAAAGACGTCTCTGCCCGATGGTATAATCAAGCATACGTTTCCTATTCATCAAAATTTATCAATAAGATTCAGAAGGTCCCGGATTCAACAACAACCCATTACGGTCTTGCCAATAATGCACGGTTGCAAGCACCCCAGAAAATTCTTTCCTACTTCAATGTAACTCCTTCCATTCAAATCTGGGAAAATATTTATGATGAGGATAATTATGGAAATCGTCATCCGGTACGTTCATACTATTCCACGTCGATCTCACTCAGCACGGTAATGTATGGGATTTCAAAAGGCGGTGTATTCAGATTCAAGAAATTCAGGCATGTGATAAAACCATCTCTGTCATATAACTACTCACCAGAGGAAGAGGATGCTGAGAGATTCTATTCTCTGGAAGGAATGGGTGTAGGAAGTGCAAAGAAAAATATTTCTTTTTCAGTAGGAAATTTGATACAGGCAAAATTGAAGGCGAATGGAAAAGACAGGAAAATAAATCTGATAAATATCAAAACAAGCGCGTCGTATAATTTCAGGAAGGAAGAAGAGCCTCTTTCAAATATACGTAATACATTTGATATAGAACCAATGAAACAACTGTCCGTGAGAGCTGAAATGGAACACAGCACTTACACAAGAGAACTGAAGAAGCTTACCGTTCGTACCACATTGAAGCTTCAGGGGAGTTTTACGCAGGGAGCGGGATATGAAACAGAGGGAGCAGCAAAGAAGCCATGGCGGTTGAACCTCACTCACAATTACGTAAAAGGGATTGGACAGAACATGGATTCTCAACAACTCTTTGGCGGTTTCCAAACATGGGTGACAAAAAACTGGAAGATAGGATACAATACAAGATATGATTTCGATGAGAAACAACTCATCAATCAGAGTTTATCGATCTACCGTGACCTTCATTGTTGGGAAGCGCAGTTTTCATGGAACTCTTACGGGGGTCGTTGGAAATATGACTTCAAAATCAAAATTAAGAAAATCCCTGAAATCAAAGTAACCAAAGGGGTTTTCGGGATTTTTATTCCATAAAAAAGTAATTCTTAACATATTGTACATGACCGAGATAGCTGACAACCCTTGAATTTATTGAATATTTTGCTTGACAAATTTTCAAAAATCTGCTAAAAACAATAATAATAA
>CBDUQV010000235.1:0-2928 GCA_965369615.1 uncultured bacterium
AAACCTGATCATCCCAGAATTATCAATAACAGGATCGGTATTGGGCATTGCTGCAACTCCGGTAAACCCCCCTCTTGCAGCCGCCATGGTCCCGGACTCTATTGTCTCCTGGTCCTCCCTTCCCGGCTCGCGAAGATGAGTATGCATATCAATGAAACCGGGACATACAACAAGTCCTTTAACATCAATGACTTTTCCATCCTTATCACCAAAGATACCCAGTGCCTTTATCCTATTACCCTCAATAAGGAGATCGATCACTTCATCCAAGCCCTGAACGGGATCTATTACTCTTCCATCTTTAATTACGTATTTATTCTTCTGCAACTTCACCACTTTTCCCTCCACTTAAAAGGTACAAAATTGCCATCCTTACCGCAACACCGTTGGTTACCTGCTCAAGGATTATGGAATGCTCTCCATCTGCAACCCGTGGGTCAAGTTCAATACCGCGGTTGATGGGTCCGGGATGCATTATCACAACATCTTTTTTTGCCCGTTTCAATCGCTCAGGGGTAATACTATACAGTTCAATATATTCTCTTAATGATGGAAGCAAACCGCTCTTCTGTCTTTCTTTCTGTATTCTCAAAACATAGATAACATCTTTTTCTTCTATCGCTTCATCAATATCAATGAAGACTTCTACACCCATATTTTCTATTTTGTACGGCATAAGGGTCGGCGGTGCACACAGTGATACTTCGGCACCCATCTTCTTAAATGCCCATATGTTCGAGCGTGCCACCCTGGAGTGCATGACATCTCCTACAATGAGAACCCTCCGTCCCTCAATGCTGCCTAATCGTTCTTTAAGGCTTAAAAGGTCTAAAAGCGCTTGTGTTGGATGCTCATGTGTTCCATCACCAGCGTTAATAACGGATGCTTCAAGCCTCTCTGCAATAAAGTGCGGAGCCCCCGCCATCGAATGTCTTATGACAACGAAATCGATCTTCATTGCTTCCAGGTTCCGAACAGTATCAAGGAGCGTCTCACCTTTAAGTACACTTGACGAAGAGCTTGAGAGGTTGATTGAATCTGCTGAAAGCCTTTTCTCAGCCAATGCAAATGAGGCAAGTGTCCTCGTACTTGCTTCAAAGAACAGGTTAATCACTGTCTTACCTCTCAGGTACGGTACTTTTCTAATAGCACGTTCAGAGATTTCCCTCATCGTTTCTGCAGTATCAAGTATAATATTTATTTCCCTGCGTGAGAGATCTTCAATACCCAATAGATCCTTTGTTTTAATCTCCATCCTTAACCTCCACTTGTCGCAGAACGACCCTGTCTTCTCCATCAACCTCCTTGATTTTAACCTCAACGAGTTCATTGTCAGAGGTGGGAACATTCTTCCCGACATAGTCCGGTCGAATAGGGAGTTCACGGTGACCTCTATCAATAAGAACTGCAAGTTGGATCTCCCTTGGTCTTCCAAAATCTATAATTTCATCAAGCGCAGCCCGTACCGTTCTGCCTGTGTAAAGTACATCATCGACAAGTATTACGATCTTACCTGACACATTAAAGGGAATTTCCGTTTTCCCAATCTTGGGAAGATAATCTATGCTCGTAAAATCATCACGGTAAAGCGTTATGTCAAGTACACCGAGGGGAAGTTTTTCTCGTTCTATATTCTCTATGTGTGCCTGTATTCGCCCGGCAAGAATATCCCCGCGATTGCGAATCCCAATGAGTACAAGATCTTTTGCTCCCTTATTCCTCTCAAGTATTTCATGTGAAATACGGGTAAGAGCACGCTTTATCTGCACCTCATCCAGTACTGTCCCTTTCTCCTTTATTGTCATGCATCCTCCTTTCTTTATACTCTGCTCAGGCGTCATTCTTGTATTCATGCCTTGTATTCTCGACTCTGCTCTATGCTCTTTGCCCTATGCATTTATTAGTCGAAGCAATTTCGCCGTTTTTAATTACCTCGAAATGTAAATGGGAAGCTATTTAAAAAAATCCTGACTTCTTCAGTCAGGTAATTTCATATCTTTTGTCTCATGCACTCCCCTTTTCCAGCCTCGCAGGACCGGATTAAAGGTTAACTTAAATTTTGTACTATATACTCCATGTTTTTAAATGTGTCAAGTTCTTTTTTGAGTTTTGAAGAAAAATCAGCCTTGCTGTATGAACGTGCCTGCTCTCTGTGTTCTTATTGAGCGTAACATCAATGCTGTTTCAAATGAGCAAAACTACCGATTTCGCTTGATAAAAACAGGGAACTATATTATACTCCATTCATGCGATCGACCGGTTACGACAGAATCATTTCAAAACCAGTCAAGAATTTCCTTTTTCTTATCGCCGGAAATGGAATCCGGTGGATGCTCAGTTTTTTTGTAACCGTTTATCTTGCAAGGGTTCTTGGTGCTTCAGGATTTGGAAAAATTAGTTTCGCGTTCTCAATTTTTGCGTATGGTGTTTTGCTGAGTGACCTCGGACTCACCATTCTCGGGACACGCGAAGTTGCACGGAAAAAGGATAATGATGAAATCTCATCAAATATTTTGAGCCTTCGCTTCGTTCTTTCCCTCTTCGCCTTTGTCCTCCTTCTCCTGTTCAGTCTTTTCTTCCCCATGCAAAAGGATACAAAGGTTCTTCTTGCCCTTTATTCTTTTTCAATATTCTTCTATTCTTTTTATCTTGACTGGTTTTTCAAGGGTAAAGAGAAAATGGCGAATATTGCTGCTTCAGCAGTTATCACCCAGGTTATCTATGTAATCCTTGTTTTTGTCTTTATTAAGCAAGCAGGTGATATCACTCGCATTCCTTTTCTCTGGTTCGCTGGAATTGGAGGTGGAACTGCATTTCTCCTTTTTATCTTCTATCTCGGGAAACACCGCTTAAAATGCAGAATCAAATTCTCGCTCCTGCGCGCTGCAATTCCCATTGGAATTGCAGCAATAATGAACCAGGTCTATT
>CBDUQV010000236.1:0-2831 GCA_965369615.1 uncultured bacterium
TTTTGGGGACGAGCGTCTCATTTCCCTTTTAAGTTTTTCAATTTTTTCTTTTATATCCATGGTATTGAGGGGTTTCGTTACCTAATGATTTCACTCAATATAATGGTTTGTCGAAAGAAAGTCAAGAGGAAATGACAGGTGAATGATAATCATCTCCTCACAGAAGTATTTTGAGAAATATCTTGACTTTATCCTTTGAATTTTATACAATAATTTTACTCGTCGAGGTTCGGAGACACAGAATCATTTATCAATCATACCATGGGACTAAAAGCCAAATTTTCTCTCTGGATGGCTCTCTTTGCCATCATTGCAATGGGGCTTGTTAATGTTTTCTTTATTGCAAGAGAACACAAGATACTCTCCCGGGAAATTAAATTAAGAGGTGAGACGATTGCACGAAGTGTTGCACTGAATTCAGAAGATCCGCTTGGCAATAAGAATGACCTTCTTCTCTCGACATTTGCATACGACACAAAAAAGAATAATGAGAGTGTTGTTTACTGTCATATCATTGATAGGGAGCAGCGCATCTGGGCGAGCACAGAGAAATTCTCATTCAAGGAAATGTATGCTCTTCCAGCAGGATTGGAGTCATTGAGGGATAAAGCAATTCTCGTACAATCGCATAAGAGGGATAGGGGTGAGGAGGTGTTTGATATTGCAGTTCCCATTAAAATAAAGGAGAAAATAATTGGCGAGGTTCATCTTGGGATGTCACAGGATGTGATTAAAAAATCCATTAAGGAAACGAGTAAAGGCATGGCAATAATGACGGTCGTCACTATTGGCGGAGGCGTTCTGGGTATCCTTATCCTGGTTAGCTTCATCATTGGTTCTATTGGGAAGATCACGGAAGACATAGAAGCAATCGGGAATGGTGAACTCGATAGGGAAATTAACGTTAAACGAAAAGATGAGATTGGCAGGATAGCAAAATCTGTAAAAGAGATGGCAGCAAAACTCAAGCTGGCTCAGGAAGAACTTGTGGAGAAAGAGAAAATGAAGAAGGAAATGCAAATTGCACGAGAAATTCAGCAGACTCTTGTTCCACAATCGACTCCTGATATTTTGGGTTTTCAGATAACATCATACTATGAATCTGCGGTAGAGGTTGGAGGCGATTACTATGATTATATAGATGTAGATAAGGACCATCTTGGAATAGTGGTTGCTGATGTTTCTGGAAAGGGTGTTGCGAGTTCACTCATTATGACAATGGTGAGAACGATTATTAGGAGAGAAGCCCTCATGGGTTCTTCGCCACACAGTTTGTTTTCAATGGCAAATTACATGCTCATGAATGATATTCCTGATGGTATGTTTATTACCATTTTTTATGTGGTTGTTAATACTTTATCAAGGGAGATAACCTATTGCTGCGCCGGACATAATCCTGCTCTGCTCTACAGAGCTTCGAAAAGAAAGATTCAATCTCTAAAACCGAAAGGTCCTCCCCTTGGTGTTCCACGAATTAGTGCAAAGGAATTTGCGAGGCGATTGGTTGAAGAAAAGCAGACAATTCAGAGTGGAGATATCCTTATGCTTTATACTGATGGCATCACAGAAGCTATGAATAAAAGAGAGGAACAATTTGGAGAGGAACGGCTCAAGGATATCATCACACTAAAGAAGGGTGACATGAATGTGTTTGACATAAAGCAGAGGTTGCTTACGTCTCTGAAGGAATTTACCGAAGGAGTTCCGCAGTCTGATGACATAACCTTTGTAATTATTAAAAAAGAGTGATATCAATCGCGCGGATCAGGCCCGGGTCGAGTTTTGGGTGTTTCTGACTCAACAGACTGGTTGTTGTATTGTGCTTTTGTGGTTGTTTTAATTCCACCACGGATCGTAAACTCTCCCGTTACTTTCATAAATTTTGGCTGCACGAGCGGAATAAGATCATTGAGGATTTTATTAACGATATGCTCGTAGAAGATGCCAATATTCCGATATTGAAGGAAGTAATACTTAAGGCTCTTGAGTTCTATTATTTTTTTATTGGGTGTGTACTCGAGCGTTATTTTGCCAAAATCAGGAAAGCCGGTCCTCGGGCAAACTGATGTGAATTCATTGTTTTCAATAACAATATCAACATCGCCTTTGTCGCAGTATTCATAATCCGCTACCTCGATCATATCATTTGCAATATTTGCAACAGGTTTGATGTTTTTCTTCAGATACTTTTTCAGCTTCTTTCCATCCATTTTGCTTCCTCCTATTTTTTGAGTTGTAAAAACCACTGTTGAAATGGTGGCAGCTCTCTGTTTTTAATTAATCAAGAAACACATATGCACTGTTATAGTAAATTGCACTCTGGCTGATGAATTTCAACTGCGTTCTTGTATAAATGTGCTTTTTAATGTTGGTCGGAATGAGCACGGATCTGATTGTGATTATTCAAGTTCTAAAAGGGGTACGAATCCCTGCACTTGATCTCCCTCTTTTACATATATTTTCTTCACGATCATAGTGCCAGGCGCACGAAGTTCATTCTCCATTTTCATTGCTTCAAGGATAATAAGAATGTCCCCTTCGTGTACTTCATCACCTTCTGTAACAAACAGTTTGACAACAGAGCCGGGCATGGGAGATTTTATTATATTTTCGAGTACACCGCTTTTTTCATCTATGCTGAATTGAAGGTCATCTTCTTTTTCTTCCTCAAAGATGAACTGTTCACCAGCAATGATAACGATTGTTCGTGAACCATCATTAATGATCCGGGAAAGAATGGATCTGTTATTATGAATGAGAGAGAGTGTGTATTTGTCGATGAATTCCGCTTGGAATGTTCCTTTTCCATCATCTGTTGTGACCACGTATTT
>CBDUQV010000237.1:0-2791 GCA_965369615.1 uncultured bacterium
TGGTGGAGACTACTTAACTGTAGTCACTGGCGAAACTATTTCTCCTTTTCTTCCTTTTCTGCAACAACAACAGAAATATGTGATGTTCGATGTTTTATTACATCAGCTCTTCCCATTGCCCGTGGACGGAGCCTTTTCATGAACTTCGAAGAAGCTGTATCTATTCTGACTGATTTAAGGAAAAGGTCTTCCGCTTTTATCTTTATTTCCCCGGCCTGACTTATAACATTACTCACAGCACTCTGAATTGCCTTCTTGAGAGGAAGAGCAGCACGGTTTGGCATATGCTCAAGAATCGCAATTGCTGTCATAACATCCTTGCTTTCCACAAGCTTCGCAACCCGGCGAGCCTTTGTTGGTGACATCCTGATAAATCTTGTAATACATCTTCCTTCCATATCGATTCTACTTTATCCTGGTGGTCTTCTCGGCTTTCTTTCCTCCATGTCTGTGGAAGATTTTAGATGGCGAAAACTCACCGAGCTTATGACCCACCATATTTTCAGTTATGAATACAGGCACAAATTTTTTTCCGTTATGAACAGCTATCGTATGTCCTACAAAATCAGGAGAAATGGTTGAATTTCGAGCCCACGTTTTTATCACTTCCTTTTGTCCGCTCTGCTTTACCTTTATTATTTTTTTTAAAAGCTTTTCATCTATGTACGGTCCCTTCTTGATAGAACGCGGCAAATTATCCTCCTTTTCTCTTCTTTCTCCGCTTAACAATGAACTTCGATCCGGGCTTATTTTTCTTTCTCGTTCTATAACCCTTTGCCGGTAATCCTGTTGCACTACAGGGGTGACGTCCTCCCGATGATTTTCCCTCTCCTCCACCCATAGGATGGTCTACAGGATTTTTTGCTACACCTCGTGTGTGGGGTCTACGTCCAAGCCAGCGTGTTCTTCCTGCTTTCCCCGATGAGATGCTGCTATACTCAGGATTGCTGACCGAACCGATTGTGGCAAAACACTCAAGAAGAAAAAGCTTCACTTCAGTCGAAGGGAGGCGAATATGAGCATACCTGCCTTCCTTGGCGAGTATCTGCGCAGAACAACCTGCACTTCGAACAACAGTTCCCTTCCTGTTCGGTAAAGCCTGAATATTGTGAATTTCAGTCCCAAGTGGTATCTCTCGCAGCGGGAGCGAATTTCCAAGCTTGATCGAGGATTGTGATCCGGAAACAACTCTATCGCCCAATTTCAATCCATGAGGAGCAATAATGTATCGTTTCTCACCATCGGTGTAAACGAGCAAATTAAGCCAGCAGGATCTGAATGGGTCATATTCAAGAGAGGCTACACGTGCTGTAATACCTTGTTTATCTCTTTTGAAGTCAATAATGCGATAATGCTTCTTTGAACCACCGCCTCGAGAAGAAACAACCTGCCTGCCCTGGTTATTGTGTCCCGCCCTCTTCTTCAGCGTTGCAGTAAGACGCTTTTCAGGCGGTGCCTTTGATAGATCCTTGTTCACAACACTCGTCTTGAATCGGAGCGTTGGCAGAATTGGTTTATATTTCTTTATGCTCATAACGCGCTATACCCCCTCAAAGAGCTTGATTGTATCGCCTTCCTTGAGTGTCAGAATTGCTTTCTTCCAACTCGCTCTTTTACCACTTGTCCTTCCCCATCGTTTCACTTTCCCTTTCACGTTCATCGTCTCACATTTTATCACCTTCACCTTGAAGAGTTCCTCAGCTGCTTTCCCTATTTCTATCTTGTTTGCAGTTGTGGCAACCCTAAAATAATACTTATTGAGACCCCTCGAAATGACATCTTCCGTTTTTTCAGTTCTGATTGGTGATAAAATAATGATTCTCGGATCTTTACTCATGAAAAACCTCTTGAATAATGCCAATACTTTCCTCTGTTAAAAGCAGCACATCTGCCCACAAAATATCCAGAGCATTTGCATCCTTTGCCACCGATATCCTCAAAGCGGGGATATTCTGCGCAGAGAGGAAAATATTTTTCGAATACTTATCGATAAGCAGGAACACCTTTTTATCTTCCAGTTGTAAGGTCACCAGAATTTCATGCAGTCTCTTTGTCCCGGGAGCATCAAAATTAACAGATTCAATAACCCTTAAAGAATCCTCAATCCGCTTGAGACTGAATGCAGACCGTATAGCTGTCCTCCTGATCTTCTTGGGCACTCTTATGGAATAATCTCTCGGTTTTGGTCCAAAAACAACACCGCCACCTCTCCATATCGGTGAACGGATCGTTCCTGCACGTGCCCGTCCAGTATGCTTCTGCCTGTAAGGTTTCCTTCCTCCCCCCCGTACTTCACTTCTTCCTTTTGTAGAGGCTGTTCCCTGTCTCCTATTCGCCTGATACATCCTGATCACATCATACAGGACGTTTTTATTTGGATGAAACGAAAACACCGAATGAGGAAGACTCACCTTTCCTTTTTTCTCACCATTAACGGAATATACAGGTATCTCAAGTTCCATTATTTCTTACCTTTTCGCTCCTCCCAAATTTCTCTTCCGCAATATAACGGTACTGTTTCGGCTTCCAGGAATAGCGCCTTCAATCATTACAATATTCTTACTTTTCTGGATCCTTGCAATCATCAAATTCTTCACGGTAACCCGACATCCCCCCATCCTTCCCGGGAGTTTCTTTCCCTTCACCACCCGCGCCGGGGTTGCTGATGCACCCACGGAACCAGGAACCCGGTGAGACGTTGAGCCATGGGTCTTGGGACCACCGGAGAAACCATGACGCTTGATAACTCCCTGGAAACCTTTGCCTTTTGAATACCCGGTGACATCAATCA
>CBDUQV010000238.1:0-2781 GCA_965369615.1 uncultured bacterium
GGGGGGCAGGCGATCACTGCAGCAAAGAGCATGGAGCCAAGAGCCATGAGATCAGCGAAACGGAGTGTCGGTGTATCGGGGAAAACACTTTTGTTGAATTAGTTAGATTGGTTTGATTGGTTAACTGCAAAAAACACCGAATCTTCTTTAGAGATTGAAATGTTAACACATTTCATAAGAATTCATTCAGAAAATCTCTGACGGAATTAACGCAATCTAAAGGTTGCGCATGCAAAACCACAACAAGATGAAATAAAACAGGGCGGACCTATGGGTCCGCCCTGCTACACTATGAATTCCGCTTTCCCTTTTAAAAGTATTCGAAGATTAGTTCAATGCTGCCTTTGATGTAAGAAGCAAAGATGACTTTATTGAATATCATCATCAGATCTTTTTTCTTGCACATCTTCCCATCGAAAGTCTTTATTGATACTTTCTGAATTTTCCCATTCTCAACTTCCAGCCTGATGGTAACGCTCTTCAATTCCCATTTGCTGAATTTTTCTTCAAGCTCGTTCTTAATCTGCGCAAGAATAGCCTTCTCTACTTCATCAAGCGAAATCCCGGCGGGTGCTTTCCCCCCCGATACAAATATTTGTTTGGGTGTTTCACCAGCATATCCACTAATATCATTCACCTTTTCTTCACACGCAGTCGCAGGAGCAAATTTCATACGCATTGATTTTGCCCCACCTGCGCCAACACCAACCGCATAATTACTCACTCCCTGGGGAAGTGGTAAGGGCTGTTTCACGGTTACAACTTCACCGGTCTTTCTGATCACTTGATCCACCGCTACAAACGATGTATATTCAGTCATAAGATTGTATGTTAAACCAAGATTCGTCACCTCTTCCTTAACATCAACCCCAACCCGTCCGTAATCGGAAAGTCGCGCAATCTTCTCGCGTGCCCACAAATACTGAAGAGCGATATTATCTTTATCTTCAAGAGATGATTTTACAGAAATCGTTTTTTTGTAATCTCCAGAAACCGTTTTACCGGTTACGATGATCCTTCCTGATGCATTCTTGTATTTTCCGAAAAGAATTAAAGGACGCTTTGCAAACAGGTCAGGAAGTGAAATTGGCTCTATCTCATATGCATCAAATCCCTTTACATACACATCTATGTCAGTCAGAAGTGGGTGTTTAATATAATCCATGAACTTCTCGGCAATTTGCTCTGCTTCTTCCTGATTCGTGACAACAAAAGGTTCACCCCTTCCAACCCTTGCTATTCCATCTATGATATAGCGGTTGACTCCTGATCCGATGCCAAACGCAAAGAAGTTTGCTTCATTGAGGTTGTCCCTTATAAGATCGAACACCTTTTTCTCAACCGAAACATAGCCATCGGTTACGGTGACAATGATCCTGGACATACCTTTCTTTTTCTCCAGCGCTAATGCCCTGTTGAAAGCATCAAGTATCCTCGTTCCTCCCCCACCGCTCTGGGACATAAGCATCTCGATTGCGAGCACTTTATTCTTCTTTGTTGCCTGAAGAGGATATTCAGAGAGCGTTGCAGAACCGCCAGCGAAAAACAGGATATTGAAGTAGTCTTCCTTTCTCAGGTCACCAATTATTCCCCTCATCAATGCCTTGGAAACTTCCAGCGGAAAACCATTCATTGAACCTGAAACATCCACAATAAATACATATTCGCGCGGCGGAACTTTCTTCATGTTCACGTTTTTCGGTGGTTCAAGCATAAGGAGAAAGAAATTCTCATCTTCTCCCGGATAGAGAAGAAGTCCGGTATGTATTGCATCTCCCAGCAAGCTGTACTTCAGGATAAAATCCCTGTTCCCGCCCTTTCTCTCTTCAGCAGAGAGCATGATCTCTGCCCTATCTTTTCCATTTTTCTTTATTTTTACT
Organism: uncultured bacterium; assembly: GCA_965369615.1. Lineage (GTDB taxonomy): Bacteria > Hydrothermota > E44-bin80 > E44-bin80 > E44-bin80 > SOKD01. The sequence goes on from CBDUQV010000238.1 coordinate 1,881, forward strand.
TTGTGAGATGGTACCCAGATCTTGGAAATGGGCATTCCGGCATTCAGATTAATCTTCATATCAAATGTATAACTCGGACTCTTTCCCTCGTGAAGATAAGGACTCACTGTCCAATTGTCCTTACCTTTTAGATCTTTTTTATCCGACTCTCCGGTAAATCGAGGTCCAACAACAGTTGGAAAAACAAACTCATACGTTCCATCTTCAGGAACAAGCAGCTCTGTATAGTGTACCTTTACCTCGATGATATCACCGGGCATAATGTTTGCTACTTTCATCTGGAATACATTCGGTCTTTTCTGTTCAAGAAGAGAAGCGACCTTTCCATCTTCCTTTGCTTGCTCGTATATCTTCTGAGCTTTCAGTAACTCCTCGATTTTTGCCTTTATTATTCGCTTCCCGATCTTCATGGTCATGCCGTGAATTGCTGATTTCGTTCCCAGGGGAAATACATAGATCGCCTCTATTGTCCTCTTTCCATCATTTTTGTATACCTGGGTGAGTTCTACCTCCGCGGTAATCCCGGCAATATTAACTTCTGTTTCTGTCCTGAGCAAAGGGAATGGATCCACTTTGGGATCACCCTGAACAAAAAAATACGGAGAAAGACCCTCTCCATCTTCTTCCACAGGCGCAGCTTGAGCTATAGCAATGACCATTGCGAAGGTAACCAGGAAAAACAACATCGCTAACTTTTTCATTACAACCTCCTTTTGTAAACATCTACACGGAGGAGGAGCAAATATTCCATACAACAAATTTTTAGCCACAGATTTACACTGAAATTCCTCACCACACATCAAGGCATTGGCCACGGTTTCTACACCCCATATAATTACCACGAAAGCAGGCAATTCCTGCGTAATCTACGGGGCAGGCGGTTCATTACTGTATATTCCCT
>CBDUQV010000239.1:0-2765 GCA_965369615.1 uncultured bacterium
ATCGATTGTTTCACCGAGCTTCTTTGCCTGCTTTAACACCTCTTCATTACTCATTTATAAACTCCCTTTTTGCAATCACATCACATAGAACATCAAACACACCATAACTTTACCCTATTTCATTTCCTGTATAAGTATTGAAATATCTTTCTGTTCCTGAAATGACAACTTTCAAAACCGGTATCCACAGAAGTCCAAAAGAATGAACGGTAATATCCTTTTTCTTTACTTTGATCTCAATAGGTCGTATCTCCTCCAGGGCATCATCAAATTTATCTTCTAATGCATCGATCTCTTCTTCGAGTTCTTGCTTCAACTGCTTCAAATCTTCCTTAAAGTCTTTAATTATTTCATCAGCCTTCTTTATCCTCTCTTCTGCCATTCTCCGCATCCTTCTTTTTCTGCTTGCAGTCGAAAGTCCTCGCATACTGCGCCTCCCCATCACCCAGCTCAATACGGTTTCAGCACCTGAAAGGTATTCCTCCCTCTTCCTCGCACTTGCATCCATTTTATGACCTTCTCTGTCTACCTCTTTCCGCTCAATTCTATTCTGAATTCGGTCTATCTTCTTCTCATATTTCTTTCTCACTTCGTCTATTGCTATCTCCTCTCTGTTCTCAAATTCATCGGCACAACGCTCTTCAAATACATCAAGCGTCTCTCCCACCTCAGAGTACATCTTTAAATCCGGACAATAGTGGATTACAAATCCCCCTGTTCTCATCACCTCAATAAGCAGTTTATTCTTTGCTGCTTTGAAACCTTCCTCTTTCTCAAGCCTTTTGTTGACGAGCTGATAGCCAAGACCAGGAGCAGCATCTGGCGAAGCTGATATATCATCAAGGGAAAAATCGACCTGTTTCCAGACAAAAAACTTCCTGAAAACATCAGCGTCACAAATAAAGTGTTTGTCTTCTGATAAAGAAACAGACGGACGTGCTTTATCAATCACCAGATGACACCTGGCAAAAAGAAACGGTGAATAAACACTTTCCTGGTGAGTGATCTTGGTGTTCGATAACTCATATTTTTTTAACACATATGTTTCCGAATGCTTACGTGGCAGGAAAAACTGGGTAAACTTATCTGAGGTCCTGGGGGGAATTTTCACTACATCCCTTGACTTTTTCTCCCTCTTTATTTTTGGCGTGATTATCGCAGCACTGGTTATTGCAAATTGTTGAATCTGCTCTTTAGTCAGTGGACCGCGCAAGTATGACATTGCCCAACGTGTTTTGAAGACTTCGGGCTTCTCATTATGCACATTATGATGAATAAACACACGTTTCTTCAATGATGAAATCAAATGATCAAGGTACCTTCGATCGAATATTTCACCTCTTTCTCCCGTTACCATTTCAAGTCCATCGAGTAATCGCCCTTTATCCTGTTCGGTTTGCAATTTTCCAATAAACCATGTGCCAGCATTGGTCAATACCTTATAATCAATATCCACAGGATTCTGCGTTGTAAGCACAACTCCCGTTCCAAATGCTCGAGCCTGTTTATAGAGGAGCAGAAGCGGTCTCTTGGTTGGCGGATTACGAGGGTAGGGTGGTATATAACCGAATACCTCATCTATATAGAGTATTGATTTCAAATCGTTGGTACCGGGTTGTGACCGCACCCAGGTAAGCATTTCCTCAAGCAAGAGACTCGTGAAAAATATCTTCTCGTTGTCACTCAGGTGAGCAGTATAAAAAATTGATACCTGTGGAACCCCCTTACTATTGTGGAGGAAATCTCCAATATTGAGGGGTTCTCCCTCAATCCAGTTTTCAAAGCTTGGTGCAGCAATAATACTATTCAAGTCGAGCAGCAACTTTCGCCTTTCATTTTTTGGAAAAAATGTTTCAAGAGATAAAACACCAAGTTTTTCAAAGGGAGGATTTCCAATTGCACCGATGAGCGTCTCAAGCGTTAAATCTTCTCCTTTCCTCCAGAAATGCTCAAATATGTTGGAAAGCAAAATATGTTCTTTTGAGCGAATCGGGTCGGTATTGTAATCAATGAGACCGAGCAGCGCCGATACCGTTCCCCTTATTTTTTCACGCAGTATTTCTTCTTCTTCCGCCCAAATAAGTTTTGGAGCATGAAGGGAAGAGAGAATACTCACTCGATAGCCAGCTTTGCTTCCAGGAGTATAGATTTTGAATTCTGCCGATTCCCTGTACTTCCTTATTCTGTCTGATCCAATACCCCACGCGCTGAGTCCTTCCTTCCATATTCGGGCAATTTTACCCGCATAGGTTGCAACACCAACCCCATCTCTTCGCGCATCATCATCATTAATCCACGGAATGAAATCCTCCGGTAAAAGGTCTGGAAAAGCAAGGAGAAGGTTTGTCATATCACCTTTTGGGTCAATAATAATGGATGGAATCCCATTGAGCGTGGCTTCCTCAAGTAAATCAATGCAGAGTCCCGTCTTTCCGCTTCCTGTCATTCCAATGCACACAGCATGCGTTGTCAAATCCCGTGAATCATAGTGAAGGCAATTATTGGTTTTGTTCTCATCCATAGAAAATTCTTTTCCCATGTAGAAGAGCCCCGTCTTTTCAATCATATTGTCTCCTTCCAATACTTCAATAATCGCCACAAAAGAACACGAACCACTCACGAAAAGGAAGCAAGCTTAATTGTCAACCAATTATAGTGAAAAAAATCTTTGTGTCAAGCGAAAAACCTTGACTTCGCTTTTGCTTTCTTGTAAAATTCCAACATAAGGGCTCGGATAATGTAAGAGAAACACTCGATAAAACGGG
>CBDUQV010000240.1:0-2759 GCA_965369615.1 uncultured bacterium
TCATAATCCTGGTTTCTACCGTGTAGCGTGGGATGGACGGGACAATCATGGCAGGTATGTTGCATCGGGAGTTTATTTTGTAAGGTTTGCCGCAGGTGACTACGTTCATACCGGGAAAATGCTCATGGTCAAATAGTTCAATTACAAACCACAGATAGAGACAAGAGAGGGGTAGACATGAGTCTACCCCTTTTCCTTTCGTTCTTATGGCGATGTTGTAGCAAGAACGATAGTCTCGCATCTGCGGTTGAATGCTCTCCTGAAATATCTTGACAGAAAATGCTATTTTGATTATAGTATGGGCATGAATAAACTTGATGACATCAAAGCGGTACTCTTTGATATTGATGATACACTTTTCGATCGAAAAACGGCAGTAAGAAAAGCCTTATTGCGTACCGCCGATAATATTCCCGATCTGTTTTCAAATATCCCGGAAGAAAAAATATTTTTGGCATTCCAGGAAGCTGATGAGTATGCGCAGCTTGAGTTTGATAAAGGTGTTTCCGGAGATACAGTTCGTGATGTAAGGAGCAGAGCATTTCTAAGAATCCTGAATTTGCCTGAAGAATTGAGCAGGCAAATAACAGAGCAGTACATCGGAGCATATCCTGATGTGAGTTCTCCAGTCCAGGGCGCAGGCAAGGTTGTAGAGAAACTTTCTGAGAAATTTGTTCTTGGGATTATCACGAACGCTTTCCCTGATGTTCAATACCACAAGCTTGAAGGAATCGGTGTGAGGAAATTCTTCCAGATTATCCTTGTATCTGAAGAAATAGGCATGAGAAAGCCTGACACGGCAATCTTCTTACGAGCGGCGAATTTGTTAAGAAAAGAACCTTTCGAATGTCTTTTTGTCGGAGATTCATACAACACTGATATTATTGGAGCCAAGAAGAGTGGGATGAAAGCATGCTGGTTCAATTGCGATAACAAACAGGTTCATGATGAAGCAGTAAAGCCTGATCTCGAAATTACTACGCTTTCCCAACTTCTCAACATCCTTAGACCAAATCTTTGCGTGTAACATCCAAACAAAAAATAATTCAGATAATTTGTGTTCCATTGAATGTGATTCATGAAAGACCGTATAGAGCATTATACAATATGTTTTCTGTTGACATTGTACACTATTTCGATTATAATGGGCTACACTTCTTCGCTCAACGTGAAGGGAGGACTGGATGGAAAAAGAGAATAAAAAAATGGAAGAAATCCTGGAAAATGGGGTAGAATACTTAAAGGATGGTCGATTCCGTGAGGCAATTGAAGTGTTTGAAAAACTTATTGCAGCTGATGAAAATGATGTCGTGGCGCATTATAATCTTGGACTTGCCTGTATGCGGATAGCACGGGAGGATATTGATAAGGAAGAGTTATACGAGAAAAAAACAGATGAAGAAGCGTGGATACTGAGAGCCATTGCAGAGTTCAATAAAGTTCTTGATATTGAACCGGACAATGGTGAGGCAAGGGAAAATATTGCAGTGTTAAATAAACTTCTCAATATGGGAGTATGAGAGCGAAACGTAGAAAACAGGGAATAGATGACAGAAGGCATTCTGATTTTAGCGCAGCAGGAAGTAGTCTGCGCTTTTTTGTTGCCAGGTGCCGATGGTTCGCAGAAAAATGTGGAACCCAGGGTTATTTATACTGTTTAAATAATACATATAATCTGTAAAATAAAGAGAGAAATGAAACGTATCGCAACAATACTATTTCTGGTCATGATGTACCTGCCACCAATCATACTCTGTGGGCAGCAAAGCGACCTTGTGCTGGCAGAAAGACTCATGAATGAGGGATTGTATGAGTTAGCATATGATGAATTCATAGAATTTGCGGAGAGGAATGATGATTCTCCGGATGTGGCGAAAGCTTACTACCTGGCATATGATTGCCTTTTCCTGCAGGGAAGATATGACGATGCAGTTTCGAAATTCAAGCAATTCATCCGCACATTTCCTCTCTCTCCATTTGCTGCTTTTGCCCATGAAAGAATGGGTGAGATATATGTAAAAAGCAAGTATTACGAGAAAGCAAAGGGAGCATTTGAAACCTTTCTTAAAATTTATCCTGAGAATGAAAAGGCTGAGGATGCCCTGTTCTGGCTTGGCGAAGCACATTACAATTTAAAGGAGTACGAAAAGGCACGATATTACTACACATTGTGTATAAAGCAATTTCCAAAGGGTACGTTTTACGATTATGCACTCTTTTCGTTGGGATACAGTTATCGTGATGAAAAAAAATATGACATTGCGGAACACTTTTTTAATACACTCATAGATAGTCTTCCCAGAAGCTCACTTGTGCAGGAAGCACATATGGCAATCGGTGAGATGCATTTTGAGAAGAAAGCTTACAACAGTGCATTGAGCGTTTTCAGTCAATACAGGGAGCGGTATCCTAAAGGTACATTTTTTGATAAATCCTTGCTTTATACCGGAAGGATACACCTGAAAAAGGAAGAGATCGAAGCAGCCATTACTGCATTTCAAACGCTTATTGAAAAATTTCAAAATTCGCAATACAAAAATCCTGCATTTTACTATGTTGCCTGGATACATTTCGAGCAGAATAATTACAATAATGCTCTTCAGTATTTCACTTTGGTTGATAAAGCAAGCAAACTCTATTACCCGTCGTTTTACTGGAGTGGTATTATCTATGAGCGGCAGGGTAGGAAAGATAAGGCTTTGAAGCAATTTAAGCAACTCTCTGTGATGAAGGGTGCTGGCGCATACAGAAATGATGCT
>CBDUQV010000241.1:0-2658 GCA_965369615.1 uncultured bacterium
GGAAAGGCTTCTTTCACCTCCTCTCTTTCAAATATTGATTATCTTTCTGGAAAGCTTACAGGAAATGTGCCGCTTTGTCAACGATTATTTCGTTGCAATCGTGGCTGTGAAGCACCGTTACTATGACTCGGTTACTTTTATGAGGATTTTACGAGTTCGCGGCCCATCATACTCACAGAAAAAGATGCCCTGCCAGGTGCCGAGCAGCAGGGCGCCATCTTTGATGAAGCAAACGGTGGATATACCGGTCAGCGTCGACTTTATGTGCGCATCAGCATTACCTTCAAGGTGCTTGTATTGTGAATGGTGGGGGATAAGGGTGGTGAGGTGCTCCTGTATATCAACAACCACAGATGGATCCGCATGTTCATTAATGGTAATACCTGCAGTTGTATGCGGAACAAAGAGATAGCAGATGCCGTTTTTTATACCACTTTTGCTGACGATCTTCCGCACTTCGCCGGTAATATCAATAAATTCTATACGTTTTCTTGATTGTACATTCAGGTTTATCATCAAGGCGTTTCCTTTGCCTACGTAAAAAAAAGGGGGGCATATGCCCCCCTTTTGGTTTACTTAATAAGTATCAACCTTCGCGTGAGCGACTGGTTGCCTGCACTTAATCTGTAGAAGTAAACACCCTGAGGAAGTTTGCCTCCATTGAAGAAAGTGGTGTGAACACCTGCTTTTTGATGTCCGTCCACGAGCGTTCGTACTTCCTGCCCGAGCAGGTTGTAAATCTTCAGGCTGACCTTGCCGTCACTGGGAAGCATATAATGGATCTGTGTCGGTCCGCTGATAGGATTGGGATGAACAGGGAGCAATGAAAGTGCATAGGACATTTTTTCTTCCTGTCCTTCAATTCCCTGTACAGTATTTGTATGTGCCCTCATCAGTACTTCGAAGGTCTCTCTTTCCCTGGATGGTGACCATGAACCGGTTAACTCCCAGCCTCTTCGGGAGAATGGTCCTGCATCTTCCATCATCACTGCGGGGAAGCTGTCACCCATCTGTACCATGCCCATGTAGAATTTTCCTGATGTTATCGTGCCCGGACCCGCAGGAATGATAACCTCGTAGTGGGTGAAACCCGCTCCGGCTGAGACATAGATTGTATCGGCATAGAGTATTGTTCCCGGTGAGCCACCAGGACCGTCATCGTCCATGAAGAGCACCGGCGTCCAGACACCATTTGTTGAGGACATAGCGAGTGATATCCGATCTATGACGATGGGATATTGCGGGGGGAGAAATTCCTGACCCCAGCCACCACCAGCTCCTATCCATGTATAGCCTGATGCCGACGATGGGTCTGAATCGTACATTAACCATCCGGGAAGCGTTACTGCCTGTATTTCAACATCGCGTGAGTTATTGGTTGGATTAATGTCTCCGGGAAGAACGCTCTGGATGAATGCCAGGTAATTATCGACCTGCGGCGGAGTCCAGTTCGGTGAGAAGTAAACTGTTGTTTCAGCACCTGCAACGAGTCCGCTGACCGTAATGGTATCCGTGAAGTGACTTGCATATGATGTATCCCACAACTGAATTCGTACCTCAAAAGAACCTGCATCAACATTTCCAAGGTTTACGATCTTCGTGGAGAGTGAATAGTAGTCACCCGGGAAAAAGAAGACACCCTTGCTTCCTTGTGACACCGCGTCCTTTACGCCGATATCAAGTGCCTGATAGTTTGTTGAATCCGGTGGGGTGAAGAGCACTGCATAGTCGATTAAATTAGCCGGATTTTCATTGAGAAAAACCTGCAAACCCACATTTCCTATTATGTTCTCAATACCTCCGCAGCACGCGCCACCGTAGAATGAACCCTGCTGATCGCCGTATTGGAAGTAGATGCAGCTGTCCGCAGCGGTAAGGATTAACTGGAATGTGTGTTCACCTGAGGGACCACTGGCAAGCCATGCTTGAACTTTGATAAAGGAGACAATGAGCGTATCCACATCATTTGAGTAGTAGTAACACCGCGCTGGAGGACCGTTTTCAAATGTCAGATCAGCTCCCAAGGGGATAAGCAAGTCGTTTGGTGCATTGGTACTTGGAATGAAAAATCCACTGGCTCCCTGCGGAACATAAACGTCGTTATTATAGAAGCAAATGGCACCGTTGGCATTTACCCAGAATTGGTTAACGGTATACCAGTAATAGGGAAAATCAAAACCTATGGGGAATGGTCCAAGATTGTTATCATCGGTTAAACCGAGGATTTCTGTCCCTATGGTACTGATATCGATCCAGCTATAGGTCGGACCACCTGATTCATCACTGTCGATCCAGGTATAGCCGTATGCGTCGGGTCCACCGGTACCTCGGTATGAGGACCAGTTTGGACTACCCTGACGGGAGGTTTGCATTCCGAAGAGTGCAACCGAGACAAGCAGTAATGATACAACAAGTAAGAATTTAAACTTCATTGACAACCTCCTTTTAATGTGAGATAGAAAAGCAAAATTCACCTCCTTTCATGCGATAGTACATTTTTGCAAAAATAGCATAGCATAAATTTGAAATATTGCAAGTCTTTTTTTTAAAAAAAAGCACGGCGGAGACAGAAAAACCCGGGATTTTGTATGCTCTTTCAACGCTCTACACCGAAAGCATTCTCAAAGTACTCTAATTCGGATGATTATCCCTGTCTAT
>CBDUQV010000242.1:0-2590 GCA_965369615.1 uncultured bacterium
ATAGTTATTTCTGAAGAGGAAATTCCAGCAAAAAGGATAGAAAGAGACCTTGCAAAATACAAGGCAAAGCATGATAGTCTGATATCGGAGATTCTGCTTGCAAGAACAGAGGCAAAGCGGGATTCACTTATGAAAGAATTGAAACAAACGTCCGAATCTTTTGATGTTTCAAAGATTCTCCTTGGAAAGGAGCAAAGTGCAAAGAAAAAGCGGGCTATTACGCAGCTTGACTTAACCAAAAGAGCAATTGATACGAAGAATGCAATGATCCTTGGAAACGCAAAGAGAAAACTCAAAGAGTATACGGAAATTGCAGAGCAGTATGCGAGTAAGGGCGCACGAAACATCTGGGTTGTTCTGCTCCTTACCATTGGTTTTGTTGCCTATCTTATTGTTGTTCTTCCTGAGCGAATTGTGATTCCAATCAGAAGGCTCTCAAATTTTGTTAAGAGAATTGAAAAAGGAGAACTAAACGCATCAATAAAAGGATTTCCACGAGATGAAATTGGGGAGTTAGTACATAATCTTTCAAGAATGGTGCATCAGGTTCGGAAGATAGACGGTCTTAAGACCCAGAAAATTCATGAAAGTGAAAGAAAGGTGAAATTTCTTATCAATGCCATATCAGAAGGTGTTATTGTGTTGAGTGATGAACTACGTATCCACTCGATTAATAAACCTGCCATGAGAATTATTGGCTGTGATTCAGAGAAAATGGAGGAGAGATCGTTTGAGGGCATTGAATCTTTACAACACATCAAGACCAGCCTGGAGGGCATCTTTACAAGCGGCAATAAAGTCGATGAGCTTGCATGCACGGGCAAAGATAGAGAAGACTATACAATTAAAGTTTGGTCAATACGTGATGCAGCCGGTAAGGTAACCGGTGTCATGCTTCTTTTCATAAAAACGGCAAAATCATAAAATGATGATTAGAATTTTCTCCATATCTTTTATTCTGTCTGTTTTAGTTCCACTTTCAGTAAGAAGCAGCCCACTGCATGATCATTATATAAAGCAGTCTCTTAACCCATTTCCCTTGAAAATAATGAGAGCTGATCCGTTCATAAGGGATTTTTCACTGCCGCAAAAATCAAGAGCTAACACTATTGTCACAAATACGTTACTTATAGCAGCCACCATTGCACTCGCTAACCCTGATGCACGAAAAAAATTCAAGGACAGGTGGGAATTGATAACGAGCCCCAACCATGCAAGCCCACTCAATCAGGGACCATTCCATTTCAAAACCCTAAAAGAGGAAAGGAATCAGAAAACACAGGCAGATAAAGGTGTTCATTTTGTGTACCATTTTCTTCCCGTTAAACCACTATCATTCTTCTGTGAATATCTGATTGATGGATTGCCCTTTGTCTCCGATAAGAGAGCAAAACAAGAAGATTGGATTTCCAATGAAGCATTCTATCTTGCGACATTTTTGGTATTTACTGCTGGATTTTTTGAAGAATACATTGATGGAAAAGAAAAAGATGAAGGATTCAGTACATTTGATCTTCTTGCAAATACCTGCGGTTCACTCTATGCAATACTGAAGCATAAGGGTTTTTGTGACAATGTATATATCTACTGGAGTTATCGTGCGCCACCTGAAACATGGGAATGGCCCCGTTGGGACTATATGCCTGGTTTTGAATTCCATGCAATGGTGGACGTAAGCTCAATTTTCTTTAGCAATAATCGTTCAACTCCGACGCTTTTTACATGGTGGAGCGATAACATAGCATATGTTCCAGATGTGAAAGAATTTGGGAATACTAACCCACATAAGAATGTCGGTTACAACCCGGAATAACATTCTTTTCTTTTCTTTCGCAATTATACACATTGAGTATCTGAAAAAGAGCAGAGAAAGTACATGCTGTCTTTTTGAATTTAATATTACGAAGTAAGTTCAATAATAACCGCTTATAAATATCACAGATTAATGTATAACTTGAAGAAATGCGAAGGGAAAGAAAGAAAATCTGATAATCAAAGTTTCTGTAGAGCATTAATAGTAATTTTTTTGTTTTTTTTTCAGAATAGTTCATTTTCTTCTTGACAGAAAAATAAAATTGCTATACAATACCTTGTATTTTAAATCACACTAATACAATATATAGTATAGAGTTATAATAAATTACTCTTAACATTTTATTAAGCGAGGCATTGGATGTTATCAAAAATTAGGAAAAGAGACGGAAAAACTTATAGTTTCGACAAGGAAAAAATTACGGAAGCAATTTATAAAGCTGCGGTAGCGGTGGGTGGTAAGGATAGGGAGAAAGCAAATGCGCTGTCCGATATAGTAGTCAGAATACTAAACTTAAAATTTAGTGAGGAGCACCCGCCAACAGTTGAGGAAGTCCAGGATATAGTTGAGAAAATACTCATAGAGTCAGGGCATGCAAAAACTGCAAAGGCGTACATACTTTACAGGCAAAAAAGGACGGAATTAAGAGAATTTAAGAAAATATTGCTTGGTGTTGAGGATGATATAAAACTTTCATTGAATGCAACTACTGTACTGAAAAGGAGATACCTCATAAAGAATGAGAAAGGAGAAGCAGAGGAAACACCAAGTCAATTA
>CBDUQV010000243.1:0-2505 GCA_965369615.1 uncultured bacterium
TGCAGGACCGCATCGGGTTCTTCGCGCATTTGTTTAAGCAATGAAACAAATTTCTTATTCTCTGAATTCCCTATCGCAACAACAATATTTCGTAGCAAACCATTCCGTCTCGCCCTTTTGATTGTCGAATCCCTGAATCGATCACTGAACTGATTCAACGCTAAGAAAAAAAGCTTATCCAGAGGTACCGCAATGAGTTTCCTGTCGGGACGGAAAAGCGGTTCCTTAGTTTGTGTAACATTACTATTAAATGGACAGACCTCCTGACAGCAATCACAGCCAAACACCCTGTTGCTGAGGGCATATCTTAACTTTTCAGGGATTATTCCTTTGTTTTCAACCGTAAGATAGGAAATGCATCGTGAAGCATCGATCTTTCCCGGAGCAATAATCGCTCCGGTAGGACAGGATTGTATACACAGATTGCAATCTGAACAAAGATTCTTACCACTGTTATCTCCCTCAAGTTCAATATCCAGCACAATCTCCCCGAGGAACACCCAGGATCCAAATTCCTTCGTTATCAATAATGAGTTTTTTCCAATCCATCCTAAACCAGCTCGTTCTGCAAGAATCTTCTCCATAAGAGGGTCGCTGTCGCAGTATACCTTCCCACTCACCCGTCTACCCGCTTCGCTTCTAATATAATCTAACAACAATACCAACTTATCAGATATGATTGTATGGTAATCATAGCCCAATGCATACCGAGAAATCACCGAATAATCTTTCCCCGATTGCGGCTTAATTGCCCCAGGACTGTAATTGATAGCAACTGCTACAATGGTTCTTGCTCCTTCGAAAAGTATTGCTGGGTGTAATCGTTTATCAACATCTTTCTTAAGAAATTCCATCTCTGCATTACAACCTCCAGCAAGCCATTCACGGTAACGCCGCTCATTTTTTTCAGAAAGTGACGATGTATCTGTTATTCCAACCTTGTTGAATCCTATTTCTTTCGCCTTCGCTTTGATCTTCTCGCTCAAATTCATTCTGTAAACCTTTTTTTTACAAATGGACTAACACTTCGGTGTACACTGTGCTGCGGTTCTGATTTCTGTTTTCTGCCTACTCTGGTATTTTGAATTTACCTACTGCTTACTTCTCAACCTCGGTTTCACTTTTTATTTTCTCCCGCATTGCTTCTATCCTGTTAAGAAGCTTCAAAATATCTTTCCGCTTCAACCGTTTTTCCTCAAGCACAGTGTACCTATCGGGTTTTATTGACCTCGCATGATTGATAATATCGATGAAATCATCTTTGCTTATCCCTATATCATCGCACAATACGGGTAAATCGAGTGAGATATTGAATCTCACAATCTCTTCTTCGTACTGACCATGGAGGAACGCAGAAATTACATTTCCGACCGATACCGTAAACCCGTGAGAAACAGAAGGAGAACATATATAGTCTATGGCATGGCTAATCTTGTGCTCTGCTCCGCTTGCCGGAATTGAATTTCCAGCAATTGACATTGATATTCCACTCAGGATAAGTCCCCAGGCAAGCTGCTTGAACGCTTTCTGGGAAATTTTTGTTATCTTCATTCCTGAAAAACCTGGAAAAACAAGAAAAGAAGCTGAACGGGAAATGGCTGTTGATAGTTGATTGTATTCTTTTCTGTTTTGTTCCTTAAACATTTCCGCATCCATTGATGCAAAAAGATTTGCAACAAGATCTCCAATCCCGGAAAGAATTGCAGCAGAAGGAGCTTCAGATACTGTCTTAATATCTACAATGACAGCGCGAGGACTCTCTGCACTCCGACTTTCAGACCAGTGTTTACCCTTACGAATCACAACCACAGGTGATGCTATTCCATCATGTGAAAGAAGCGTTGGAAAGGAAAGAAACCGGGACTTCTGGGAAAAGGAAGCGTACTTCGCAATGTCAAGAATCCTTCCTCCACCCATGCCAATACATACATCAAATGAACCTTTTTTTATTTTCTCCATCGTTCTATCAAGAGCCCGTTTATCATCCTTTGCAATCAGTAACTTCTCAGACTTTTGACTACTCGATAGGAACAATTCAAAAAGCCATTCCAGCTTTTTCCCTGTACCAGAGGATGCTACCATAAGAAGTCTTTCAACATGTTCACTTTTAAATATGTTTTTAAACGCTTCCTTCGTTTTCTGTCTGTTCTCTGTTATGTAGATATATCGGGGAATTTTCATTATAAAGGTCACAAAAAATATCAGACATAAGACAGCAGACTAAACATATTGTCTTGCTGTGTCATTGCGATTATGTTTTCATAGTTTCTACCGAAGCAATCTCCCATGAGCAACTTTCCATTCCTTTTCAACAAATCAAACCAATTGGATAATTTGTTCTTAATTTTAACTTTTTACTTTTTACTTGTCCTTTCTCCTTCTCTGTACTTTTACTTAAACAAATCTCTCATCCCCTCCATTACTTCCCCGGCTTTTCCGGGAATGAACTCATCCGCAACAGCAGAAATTGGAGTCCTCTCTAAATTAATTTCGACAATATAGGCT
>CBDUQV010000244.1:0-2479 GCA_965369615.1 uncultured bacterium
GGAGCGCATTCGGGCGCACCAATATCAACAATGCCAGTACAACACCAACGCAAAACCATCTTCCCCATTTGAGTCCAGCGTTGAGCATTCCATGCAACGCCGCGAGAGCAAGTAAAACAGACAGTGATGTTCCGAGAATCTCCCCGGAGAAATAGATCAACGGACCTGAGAATGCCCCAATAACTGCAGCTATAATTCCTGTAGTAGATCCCCAGATCTTCTTTCCGATCAAGAAAAGGAGCAGTATTGAAACAGCATCAAACAGAAGATTGAGGAGCCTTGGAAAGAGCATATGGTGTCCTACACATTTGTATAAAAATCCCAGCATATAGGGATACAACGGTGCTTTGAAAAAGACCTCGGTCCCGATGATATTTCCCTCCGCTATTGTGCCAGCCCATGCATCAAAGACCTGCGCGTCACCAAATGGCGCAAAAAAGAAGGGACTCCTCTGTATTTCGGAAATGTACGTAATTCTGAGTAGTATACCGACAACAATAATAAACAGAAGCAAAAGCGATGGCTTTATTTTCTTCACCCTTTAAATTTACCAGATAAGTAATTGAATGTCAATATCTTCTTCGCTTGGATAACTGCAAAAACACGCCGATATTAGCTACTGCAACGCAGGACTATTATTTCTGTTTGAACCACAGAAACGCCCCGCATAATCACAATGGGAGCGTGTAATGTACAACCACTATTATTGAGCTTAACGAAACCTTGAATGTTACACTTACAAGTTTTCTTGAATGATCTTTTTTTGCTTGACATTTTATGCATTCTATTCTATACTGCTTAAAATCAATAAGGAGGCATAATGGGTAAAAAGGTATTCATTTTTATCTTTTTCTCACTGTTACTATTGGCTCTGCTCACAAGTTGTACAAAAAAACCCGGGGATATAATTATAGGCAATCAGGCACCTGAAACCTACATCGTCAATATACCACCTGATAGTTCATATATCCACCATGCAAGAGTTCTGTACTGGTATGGCACTGATGAAGATGGAATCGTGACCCGTTACGACTGGGCTATCGATGATACCACTTACAATGAAAACATAGCAGGTTCGGGATGGCATTCGCTCTATGTGGATTCAACGATTGCTACACAGGATACTATTGCATTCGAAGCACCACTCCCCGATACTATCTACACGCATATTTTTTATGTGAGAGCCGTGGATAATAAAGACCTGCCTGATCAAACACCCGCACACAAGGTATTCAACACCAGTAACATTCTGCCAAATACACGCTTTGTTTCGACCCCGAAAGACAGCTGCCAGCGTTTCATTCTGGCAACTGCTACTGATATGTGGAGGGGCATCAATTTCGAATGGACAGCAATCGATTCAGATATGGTTTTTCCTGCCCAGTTTCAGTACTTGTGGGGTAAACCAGATTCCATACCCGATAAAAATGATCCACGCTGGTCTGACCCGGTCAGTGAGGAATCGTACTATTTTACCGGTGAAAATGCCCCCTTTGAAGAGGGCTATCACACTGTTTATGTACGGGCTTTCGACGATGCATCGGGTTTTGATCCATCACTTTCTGACACGTCTGTTTACATATCAGAGATAGACTCCTCAGTAACTCCCTGGGACACAACGTATGATACTCTGGTTTACAATCAGTGGAGGACGATCTACTTTGTTAAGCCTGAGATACATTTAAATCCTGCTCATCGAAAAGTGCTCTTTATCAACTTTGGCACCATGGGTAACACACACTTCATCAAGCCTTTCTATTATTCCATTCTTATCGATTCTCTCCAGATCGCCATCGATTCACTCGATTACAGCGAACCCATGCTTGATTCACTGAATCATTTGCTCTTTGGCTCATACTCAACAATCATGTGGATCAAAGATGACAAAACACCCTGGCCTGATTTCCCTCTCGGTGCAAAACAGGATCTCATTACAGATTTCCTTCATATTGGAGGACGGGTAATCTTTGCTGGCTCAAAAGTTCTCAATATGGGTGCAGCCTTTGCTCCCAATATCTCCTTTGCTCTCAACAACCTGTTTCCTTACAATGAACTGCATATCATCCAGTACGAAAATTTCGCTGCAGGAGACACATCTATCTCACCCTTTCCATCTGATACAGCATTCTTCAATGAAAAGGCGGAGTACCCGCTTCTCTCGCTGAGAAACAATACGTCGTTGCCTGATCACGTCTGGTGGACTCTCGTCAAACAATGGTTACTCGTTGATGCTCTTGAACTTGACTTGTATGGAGAATATGATGGCGAGCTCGAAGTAATTTATTCGATTAACCATTATGAAGATAACGCAGCGTATGAGAGAGTTCCCTGCGCAACACGTTTTACGTATGATGGAAGCACAACACCAGGATTCTTCTACTTTGGTTTCCCCCTCTCTTACTGTGATCATGGACAGGGGACAGAACTCTTAAGACAGGTTCTTGTTAATGAGCTCGGGGAATGACATCTTGGTGATAAA
>CBDUQV010000245.1:0-2434 GCA_965369615.1 uncultured bacterium
CATCATTTGACGATATTGAACTAAATGCCTCGGGAAGCTATGTGTTCAACGAAGTTGTTTTCGATGAGGGATATCCCGCACAGGATCGCATCCTCTATGAGCCTGTTTCAAAGGTGAGCGTTGGTGCGGAGTACGGAGGTTTCAAACCCCTCAAAATCAGTATGGGGATAATGAGTTCATTCGCAGTCAAAACATACTCTGAAGATGCTGACATATTTTCATTAAATGCTGGTGTTGAATATCAAATGCTCAATAACCTTGCTTTGAGACTCGAAGTCGAGAACATCATGGACCAGAGATATGAAATCTGGAACGGCTATACAGAAGGTGGTGTGCAGTTCTACGCTTCTGTTAAATATAAGGTTTTAAAATAATCTGCTTACCCCGTTAGAAACATTTTCCAATGGGGTGTAATCGGGTATAATGCGACATTATGCCTGAGCATTATTCAAGGAGGTGAAATGACTTTAATGGCTATGTTGATCAAGGGCGGATACCTGATGCTTGCTCTTGCGATATGCTCAACAGTGGCAGTTGTGTTTATTATTGAACGCTTTTTCTTTTACAAGCGATCAGCAACGGACACGTTAGCTTTCCTGACAAATTTAAAGAAGTCAATGGCAAGCGGAGTTACCACAGCCCGTGAGCTCTGTAGAAAAACTCGAGGAATTATTCCCGATGTTGTATACTACGGTTTCGAGCATTTTGAAAGAGGCGAAGATGCAATGAGAAGGAGGATGGAGGCGAGGGGACAGCGAAGAATACATGAAGCTGAGCGATTTCTGGGACCACTGGCGACAATCGTGGGAATTGCGCCGCTCATTGGATTTTTAGGTACTGTTCTTGGAATGATAAAGGCATTTATGAAGATTGAGCATCTTGGAGGAAATGTTAATGCGAGTGTACTTGCGGGAGGTATCTGGGAAGCGCTCATTACAACAGCAGCCGGTCTTGCTGTCGGTATTGTTGTTTACATTTTCTACAATCACTTTGTTGGACGTGTTGAAGCACTCTCGAAAGAGATTACTGATGTTACAGAGGAAGCAATGCATATTTTCTATTCAGGACGGAGAGGAGAATGAAGATGGAAAGGCGGTATAAACGGATGACCTCAATTAGTCCAATTTCTATCGCTGACATCGTACTCCTTTTGCTCATTTTCTTCCTTCTCACTTCAACCTTTGTTATACAGCAAGGAATTAGAGTGAAGCTTCCGAAGGCATTCAGTGAGGAATCTGCAACACCTGATAGGATTACCATAACGATGACGGAGGAAGGTCAGCTTTTTCTTGAAGACGGCTTAGTTGGTCTTGATAAGCTTGAGATTGTCCTGAAGGAAATGATCGAGGAGATCGGAAATCCTCTTATTGTAATACGCGCTGACAGGACGATTATTATAGAGAAGGTTATTCGTGTAATGGATATAACGCGTGAAGCTGGTGCGGAGAAACTTCTCATAGCTACCGAACCCATAATGCGATAAAAACTTTTGTCAGAAGGTTGAAATTAGAAAATAGGAAAATCAAAATAGAGTAGCGAAACTTGCCCGCCCCGTTAGATAATTTTTATCTAACGGGGTAAACGAGACGGAGTAGCAAGACTTGTCTTGCGCAAAAACGCAGAGCAAGCTCTGCTACTCCATAAATGAATAAATGTTAAGTCCAATTTTAAGATTGTGAGGTGATTATGGGATTACAGCGAGGTATTTTATATTCTGTTTTGTTTCACCTTTTTCTTGTTCTCATTTTTACGCTTGTGAATTGCAGCCTCAATATTACGCCGCCTGAACCGATAGAGTTGGGAATCAGCATGGTTGCAGAAGAGGGGATGTACGAAGAAGCTGGCATGACTGCTGTGGCAGGTGCACCTGAAACCGAAGGAGGAGATATTCCTGTGGATATGCCAGAAACAGCGGCACCGCCAATAAAGGGAGAAGAGTCCGCAATCAAGAAAGAGCATATATTGAGTGAGGGTATCATTGATACAGTTCTTTCGGAAACAGGAGAGGTAGGAAAAAATCTTGACCCTAAAGTTGCCTCTTCAGGTGATGACAGTTCAGGTGTTGGCGGAAAGAAAGGTATGCCCTTTTCCATTACCGGTGCGCTCTCTGAGAGGAAGATTCTCACAAAGGTATTGCCAAAGTACCCTCCGGGATATGAAGAAAGAACGGATGTTGAGGTAAGAATTACCGTAATGCCGAAAGGAGGCGTAAGGAAATTGATGTTGTTGAAAACAGGTGGAGCTGTCTTCGACAATATTACGCTCGAGGCATTACGAGAATGGAAATGGGAACCGCTTCCTCCCAATGCCAAACAGACCGACCAGGAAGGTATCATTACATTCTTTTATGAATTGAAGTAAGATTTATTAGCCACGAACAGGCGGGTTCGTCCCTGCATCCATATCTGATAAATTGAAAATACATAAAAAAGAA
>CBDUQV010000246.1:0-2424 GCA_965369615.1 uncultured bacterium
GTGCATTTTGTAAAGAATCTTCTCGGCGTTTCTGAAAATGCTGAAAAACTTGCCCAGTACCTTTATGAAAAAACAGAGGGTAATCCCTACTTCGTAGAAGAAATACTCAAGGAACTGGTTGAAAAGAAGCTTCTCAAGAGGTCCGGGAGTGGTCTTGTTTACCATATGTCAAAACTAAAATCTATTAAGATCCCGCGGAAGATCGACACATTCGTTCATAAACGGTTGCAGCAACTCACAAACGCGGAAAGAACACTATTGAGAATTGCTGCAACATTTGGTAGATCAATTCCCATAGCCTGGCTTATTAAACTATCCCCCTTCAGCGAAGCAGAAACACTCTATATTTGCGAAAAATTATATCTTACCCAATTTTTCACTGCTTTTGACAATTATTACGATTTCACGCATATACTCCTCCGCGAAATAATCCACAAAGGCATGCAAAGAAGAGAAAAAAAATCTGTCCATAAACGGATCGTAGAACTATTAGAAAATCAAAAACAGACTCAATTGATTCTCAAACAAAAGGCTTTCCATTCATTCGACGCTGGTATGCCTGAAGCAGATAACCTCCTTCTCAAAACACTGAAACATGCCATAAAATCACGTGATATTGACACTGCAATGAATGCTTTCAGTAAATTACAGCAGATTTCGGATAAAAGCCTGCTCGGAAAAATTGATATTGATTCAATTATAATAATTGGAAATTATTTCACACATCAGGGAAATCATAAAGCAGCATCCAAACTATTCTCCCAGCTTCTTTCCACTATCAAAAATAAAAGTAAGAAAATAAAACTCCTTCATAGTCTCGCCGTCATAAAAACGATTTCCGGTAAGTACGATGAAGCAGGAACTATCTTCGAAACCCTCATTAAGATCACACGAGAAACCGATAGAAAATTTGAAGTTCTCATAGATACCGGTTGGCTCTCTTTCTGTCGTGGCAATTACATAAAAGCGGAAGAGACGTACAACAAAGCCATGCACCTTTCATCAAAACTTACAAAAAAGGTTCTCCTTTCCAGGCTCCTTTGCCATATTGGAATACTCAAGCAGTACACGGGACAATTCCAAGAAGCTCAAGCATATGGTAAGAAATCATTAAAGATCAGTCAGGAATTTCACAGCACATTCTATGCTAACGCTGCGCTAAACCTTCTGGTACGAGTAGAGCAATACAGCAAAGGATACGCAAAGGCAATACCTTTCCTTGAAAAGACATTAAAACACTTAAGAAAAACAAGAGATCTTGTGAGAACGCTCGATGTTCTCCTCAGTCTTGTGAAGAGCTTATACTATTCAGGAAAAATAGAAGTCTGCGAGGAAAAAATAAGTGAAGCTCTCAACGCCGCAAAAAAATTAGGGAAATTGTACGAAATTGCCTATCTTTACAATCTCTCCGGGAATGTACAAATAAGAAAGGGAAATCTTGATTACGCTGAAACATTATTTACAAAAACAGGGGAGATAGGCAAATCCCTGAATAATACTATCTTGCAATTCTGCACTATTATGGATCTTACCCTGGTTTCTGTCTTTCGCGGAGAAAGGAGCAAACTCGCAAGAATTTTCAAACAGGCAAGCAATGTAAGGAAAAACATATCGGATAAGAAGGAACTCCTGAAGATCGATTTAGTAAGGGGGATTGATAGGTTTGTATCTGAGGATTATGAGAAGGCGCTTCTGCATTTTGGCAGCATTGAGCAAAGCACAGAGAGCTTTTCTATGCCCCAATACCAGACTTATGCGCTTATCTATAAGGGATTATCACTTATGCACATTGGAAATAAAAAAGATGCTCGAATTGCATTAGAACAAGCGAAAGAATCGGTTCAAAGACATGGTATGCTTTTATTCAAAGGAGAAATCGGTCTGCTTGAGATTGCAATAGGTAAAGAAACAATATCTGCTTCCCCGGAGAAAAGAATTGAAAAATGGAAAGGTGATCCCCATTTAATAACACAACGTTTTCTCTATGCAAGAACCCTTCTTGCTTTATCTGATATTATGCAGATGGCATACAGCAAACAAAAAGAAAGTAAGTATTTCATGGAGAATCTTGCCATGTTGAAAAAAGCAAAATCAATTTTTCTTGAGATGAAGGCAGCTCCATTTATTTCACGAATTAATAAAAAGCTGATCACACTCGTGGATGGGTTCACACTTTTTGCTGAAACAGAGCCGGAAAGCAGTAAGTATCTTGAAACCCTTGATGAACTCGGAAAGGCAATTCAGAATATTTCAGATCTGAATAAATTGAAAGAGCGATTTCTCTCACTTGCGAAAAAAATCACCGGCGCGGAAAGAGGATTATTTCTCATGCTTGACCCTGACACCAATGACTTTATCGTTACCGGCAAACACATTGACAAAACGACCATTAACGATGCAAAAAGAATATCGAGAAGTGCCCTT
>CBDUQV010000247.1:0-2395 GCA_965369615.1 uncultured bacterium
GCCCGTAGAACGGATTCGGTACATTCTGTGAAAGACCAAATACACTCGGATACACGGGTTTGGTTACTTCTTCGGCAATACCAACATACGCCGGTGGATCGGTGGTGAACTTGCAGACGAAGTTGTCAGTTAGAGGAGCAGCTCCCGGCTTATATGAATTACTGAGCTGATACTGTAGCCCTAAGGTTTCTGAAACATCTTCAATACCTGTTGCAGAGTTGCTCGGATTCTTCACCACAAGATACTGACAGAATATCTCGCCATCCCCGGTTAGCGTCGGATTATAAAGAGGATCATAGAGCAGTATCTGGAATGTCTCCTCATCACCACCCGTGATATGGAATACCCTGCTCCACTGCACGATAAATGCGTGCAGCGATGCATCGTAACGATAGTATATACCTCCAGCCTGCGAAGGATCCAGTCTCCCCCAGAAAGCAGCAACACAAGCAGGAGGACCATTCGGATCAGGCATTGGATAGTAACGGAATGATGCATCATTGGTTATCCCGAGCGCAAGCCAGCCATTTGAACAAACCGATATACTATCATACGTATCACCATAATACATAAAATCAAACGGTAATACTATATGCTTGGTCTCATCATCGCCAAGAACCAGTTCGGTACCATTACCCCCGTAGTTCGGGTCAAGTTCAACCCAGTTGTAACTCGGGCATTCGGTGTACAGTGTATCGGTCATATCGTATGCCCAGTATGCATAATCATCAGGACCCGTGGGGTCATCACCGGTTCTCTCTCCGGCAATAAAGGTAACAACAATAACATCCTGGATATTGTCGCCGGTTACATGGAGTTCCATATCGACCTGGTGGTCATAAGGAAGCGAGGTGCTTGCTTCAAGTATAAATAAATCCGTACCATTATCAACCGTTTCATCAGGTGCAACATCAGGATAATTTGCAGTGCTGTCAAGAATGGTAATGTACGGGTCACTTGTCCGTAAGAGGGCGGATAGCCCCGTTACATGTGCATACTCATTGATATTCTTGAGTGCTATCGTTGCATTGCCGGTTTCCCCATCGTTCAGTATCCCGTTTGGACGCCATTGACCGGAATCATCAATGGTTAATCCTTCATAGGTCAATTCCGGACTCCACACAACCTGTGAGAATGTCCGCAACCAGTTATTGCCTGCACTGTCTTTGATAGAAATCTCGAAATCAATTACCTCTCCATTGGGGCAATTTCCATCAACACTGAATTCATACGGAGGCATTCCTTCTTTTGACTCATCGGGTAAGATATTCCCAAAGTCTGAAACGGTATCAATCAATGTTATGTACGGATTATTTGTGGAAAAACGCAGGTAAGAAATAACATCCTTTGTTTCCGTATCTCCGATGTTTTTAAGCGTTAAAGGCATGGAAATGGTTTCAAAGGGACTCACAAAACCATCACCATTTCCTCCAACAACATCATGAACTTCATGGCTACTGTATACACAGTATGAGCCTGGTACAAATAATGAAATATCATCGGCGAAGACCTTCGCCACATTTGTCGCTCCTCAGCACCAGACTCCCTTGCTGTACAGGGTGATCTTCATTTCCTTAACATCGTCAGGATCAACAGCAGAAAGATTTGCCAGCTCATCCTCGACGTTAAAGGAATAGTCATGCCAGAAGGAGTCGTAGACTGCTATGACATGCATGGTTGGCGAATTGCTCCATGGACAGCCGCTGCTACGGGCAGCAATGTAGGTTTCACCCAGAAGTTGACCATGTCCATCTCGATAACCGATCACAACAGCAGCACCAGCCCATGCAGTAGCACCGTTATCCCATGCATACAGCTTTGCAGTCACCAGAAAATCAAGGTATGTTGTTGGAATATCCATGAACTGAAAAAGTTTAGTATGTCCTGAACCTGTTCCCTTGTAGACATACACTTCATAGTTGGGGTCTGTGTCGTATCCGGTAGCCCTGTTGATAAACGTGTTTGAACCCACTCTATCTTCATCCCAACCAACAGAAGTTGGCTGCTCAAAGTCACCATTTATGACAAATTCTGCACTATAGGTAAATGCAGAAAGCATAAATAGAGATAAGAAGAGTACAAAAAATACTCTCACCATACAACCCCCTCATTTTATGTGGTTTATCCCATTACTTTTCAGTATTGAAAAATTTTATACTCATTTAACAATTTTGTCAAGAAAAAAATAGAGAAATATTTCTGAAATCATACCAAAGCACTATGGTTTTATAGTATCTGTGAGGGGAATTTTGCGGTTGCCCTTTATTTATTCAGATTGCATGATAGAACCCATAGCATTCTATAAGAAAAAAAGGGGCAGTTCATATGACTGCCCCTTCCTTGTTTTTCCTGAGCGAGGATTATCTCAGGTGAAGCATCTTCCCGGTGTGGACGT
>CBDUQV010000248.1:0-2382 GCA_965369615.1 uncultured bacterium
TTGAGGAGAGAAGTGGCTTGGAGATTCTCCACACGGTCTGGACAGAAGGAAGCGCAGCGCCCTATGAGGTAAGATACGAGCAAACGCTCTTGCCCCTGCAATTCTCAGGTCATATCGTTGAGAATACCACCTGGTCCGGGAATATCTATATTACCGGTGATGTGGTCGTAGATCCTGGGGTAACGTTGACAATAGAGTCCGGCACGAAGGTCATGTTTATCCCACTTCACGATGACCAAAAGATTGGCATTGATAACAAACGGTGCGAATTGATCATTGAAGGAAAGGTTAGCGCAAATGGAACGGTGACCGACACTATCGTCTTTACCTCAGCCGGAGATACTCCAGATATTGCAGATTGGTACGGAATCCGATTTAAATCGTCAGAAAGCAATATGTTGAACTACGCAATTCTTGAGTATGCGGTAATTGCTCTTGCTTGCGAAGCAAATTCGGCTCTTGAGTTAAGGAATGCATCTATTTCAAATAACAATTTGGGCATAAGGGCACATCAGGCTTCTCCTCTCATTAAAAATGCTAATATTATTGACAATTATGGTGGGATATATTGCTATACCTGTAATGGTGTGAAAATTGACAGCTGCGACATCAGCAATAATCCACCCTCTCTGTCATTGGGGAATAAGGGACAATGCCCCATCCCAATTGATAGCCCGGAGGATACGATCTCAATTCCTGGTACTGGCATCTACTTGGGGGATTGCGATGGCGTGGAGGTTACCAATAATAAGATTGTTGATTGCTATAGGGGGGTATATACTGCAGGATTTGTAAATGGTATTTTTGAGAATAACTATGTTAAGCACAATGAGTGGCATGGATTTGATATTGCGGTAACACAGAGCTCAAACATGCAATTTATCAACAATACCTTCATAAACAATGCAAAATGGCCGATAAATCATGGAAAGCCAAAGAGGATGTATCGTGAATATGGGGGTATTGCATTTGGCTTTGTAACACATTCTGGAGAAACAAACATTCTCGTAAAGGGGAATACCTTTGATGACAATACCTGTGGTACAAGATTCAACAAGTACGGAACCTATTATTCTCCTGGAACGTACAATATAATCTATGAAGGGAATGTATCGACCAATAACTTCTATGGATTTGTCCTTTCAGCGCCGGTTGGGCGTTCAGGATTCCATGGAACACTTACCTTCAATACAGCAGAATCGAACGAGAGTGCAGGAGTCTTTGTCTGGTTTGGTGTGGATTCTGGAGCGGCGAATCTTGGCAATATAAGAAATGATGAAACGAATGATGATGGCGCGAACCACCTATATGGAAATGAAGCATGGGATGTCATGAATACCTCACCGTTTACGCTCTATGCTCAAGGGAACTTCTGGGGTACGACAAATACTGATCTAATCGACAGCAAGATTCTTGATGATGACGAAGAACCGACGTATGGTATGGTTGATTTCTCAGGATATTACACTTCTGGTGAGCTTACTGAAGATGAGACTTGGAGCGGAGTCGTGAGCATCTGTGGGGACATTTTGGTTCCAGAGGGCATTACGCTCACCATCGAGGAAGGAACGACTGTTCGATTTGCAGCGAATTATGATATTAACAACATTGGAGTGGATGCAGAGAGAAGCGAATTGATTGTGGATGGAGAACTCGAGATAAAACCTACGATTCAGGTATCTGATAATTTTGAAATGCCTGTATCGAATTTCTCAAAGCATATAAGAAACGACGAATCAAAACGAAAGCAAGAAAAGGATGATTCTCCCAAAATAGGAATAGGGCAGCCAAAGCACATTCACTATCCTGTGGTATTTGGCTCTGATGCATTTGATCCCCTTCCTTCGGACTGGTACGGTATTGAACTTGGAGGATTAAATGTGGAGAGTACAGGAAAGAGTAGAGTTGTAACAAATGCATGGAAATCAGGAAATGAAAGGGATGCGAGGGGAACTCGAAATATTCATTATTGTGATGTGCAGTATGCGAAGAGAGGTCTGGCGCTTTGCGCGGGTGAGATGTTATCCATGAAAGACTGCACATTCAAAAATAATGAAGGCGGATTGAAAATCAAGGAACTATCTGATATTACGGTGAAGGATTGCGTATTCAAAGAAAATACCGAATACGGAATATTTATAGGACCAGAAGTTACAGGTACCATTAAGGATGATACTGTTTCTTTTAGTGGCAGGGGCATAATTTTCAGCGATTATGATGGCGCATGTGATGTAATGGATCTTTTCATTGAAGGAAATGCTACCGGCATTCTTTTTGCAGGTGGAGCCAATCAAGTCATCAAGAAAAGTACCATTATTAATAGCACTGAGTATGGAATCTATATCACTGATGATGCTGAGCCTAATTTGGGTGGCGCAGGGC
>CBDUQV010000249.1:0-2359 GCA_965369615.1 uncultured bacterium
CAATTAACAAGTGACAAGTGACAAGTAACAAATAATAAAGTGCCAAAACGAACAGAAAAAAAGGCAAGCATGCGGAAGATTTTGCTGCTCGGAAATCCCAATGTTGGGAAAAGCGTTATCTTCTCGCGACTCACCGGTGTTCAGGTTATTGCGTCTAATTATCCCGGAACGACCGTTGAGTTCACCAGGGGATATATGAAATTAGGGGATGAAAAGGTTGAAATTATCGATGTTCCCGGCACGTACTCACTTGAACCCACCTGCAAGGCTGAGCAAGTTGCTGTTGCAATGCTCAAAGAAGGTGATATTGTCATTAATGTTGTTGATGCAACGAACCTTGAACGTAATCTAAATCTTACGCTTCAATTATTGAAGACGAAAAAACCCATCATCATTGCATTAAATATCTATGATGAAGCATGCCATACTGGAATATCGATTGATGTTGAAAAACTTGAGCAGACACTCGGTGTGCCTGTTGTCCCGACATGTGCGATAACAGCAGAAGGAATCAAGAACCTTGTTATGAGCATGGGCAAGGCACGGAAAGGTACATACGACTATGAGGATGAGGAGAGATGGCATGAGGTTGGAAACATTATTAAAAACGTTCAGAAAATAAGTCACCGGCACCACAGATTCATTGAACGTTTGGAAGATGCAACCATCAAACCGGGAACAGGTATTCCTATTGCCCTTGTATTGTTGTTTGTGCTTTTCTGGATCATTCGATTTATAGGTGAGGGTCTTACTGTCTTCGTTTTTGAACCGCTCTTCGAAAAATTATGGGCTCCTGTTATGATGAAACTTTCTGCGCTCATGGGATCCGGAGGATTTTTTCATAATATTCTGGTTGGTAAACTGGTCGACGGAGGGATAGATTTTCTGGAATCGTTTGGTGTATTGACAACTGGATTGTTTGTTCCATTTGCAGTCGTTCTTCCCTATATCTTTGCCTTTTATTTGATCCTGAGCTTCCTCGAGGATTCCGGGTATCTCCCCCGTCTCGGAGTGCTTGTGGATAATGTTATGCATAAACTCGGGCTTCATGGACTCTCAATTATTCCAATTATGCTTGCATTTGGTTGTAATGTTCCCGGTGCACTGGCAACGAGAATCCTCGAAACCAAACGGGAGAGATTTATTGCTATGACACTCATGGCAATTGGTGTTCCCTGCATGGCTCAACTTGCAATGATAATCGGTCTTGTCGGGGCGATAGCAGGACTCCCGGGGTTGATGCTTGTTTTCATCACCCTTATCATTGTATGGATCCTACTCGGTCTTCTCTTAAATCTATTCATCAGGGGAGAAAGCCCTGAGATATTTGTTGAGATTCCGGCTTACAGAATGCCCTATTTGGGCGCTTTGTTCAAGAAGCTATGGATGCGGGTAAAAGGATTTCTTAAAGAAGCAGTTCCCTTTGTTATTCTTGGAGTTCTTGTTGTCAATATTCTTTATTCCCTTCACGTTATTGATTTCATTACCGGGATTTTTGCACCGGTGGTAACAAAGGTTTTCGGTCTTCCCAGCGAGGCAATTGCAGCCCTTATTATTGGTTTCTTGAGAAAGGATGTTGCCGTTGGAATGTTAGCCACTCTGAACCTGAGCGTGAAGCAAATAGTCATTGCAAGCGTAATTCTTACTATGTACTTCCCCTGTTTTGCTACCTTTGCTGTTATGCTGAAAGAATTGGGCATAAAGGACATGCTCAAATCGGCAGCAATAATGCTCATCGCTACTTTGATCGTGGGAAGCATCCTCAATCTTATACTGCGATAAAACCCGACCCTTAATTTTTACTTTACAAATAGACATTCTGTGATATAGTGGGAACGATGAGACAGAGCATATTCAGGTTCTCGCAGATGAAAAGGATCGAGAAAACGATCTTTATTGTCTGCTGTGCGGGAATGCTTATTGTGTTTATTTTTGATCTGGTGAATTTTCTCCCCAAAAAAATTTCAAGGATCTTTTTTTTGGTGTTCCTGACGGTTTTTGTTGTAAACTGGCTCATCACCCTCCGCCATAAAAGATCAAGCACGGATTAACACGGATACCATCCGTTACCGAATAATTTGTAATGAAGTAATTGTGGCAGTGTAGTATATCTTAATTATCTTTACTGTCATTCCTTTGCTTCTCTTGAGGACAGGTTCGAAAAAGGTCTCATTCTGAGTAATCCTTTCTCTATTGACTCTGGAAAGCTGTCATTCTGAGTAATCCCTTCTCTATTGACTCTGGAAGAATCTCTGACATTGATAAAACCGAGATTCTTCGCGCTTCTTACGAAGCCCTCAGAATGACAAGAACTGTAAAGCTATTTGCGTGACAAACACTGGTAGACCAAAGAGAAAGG
>CBDUQV010000250.1:0-2318 GCA_965369615.1 uncultured bacterium
TCTTTGCGTCGAAAAATCAAAGAAAGATGGAAGAGAAAACGAAAAAAAACCAGAATTTATAGAATTACTCATTCAGGTGTTTTAAACGAACGATCAATCATTCATGAGTACAAGTATACCGTAGATAAGCATTTAGTTCCTCTCATTTTTTTGAAACCAAATTCAGTACATTTCGTATAACTGATTGAAAAGAAGATAGTGTTGAAAGAAGATAATTACTGGATAAGGAGCGTAAAGAATGGAAATAAGAACGACTTTAGCCATCTTGTTAGGCGATACAAAGACTCGATATATTACTTTGTTCTCAGGATGGTACAGAACGAGGAAGATGCCATGGATTTAGCACAGGAAACTTTCATAAAAGCATATAATAAGCTTGAGATGTTTCGTGTGGAATATTCATTCAAGAACTGGCTCTTTAGCATTGCGTCCCATCATACCATTGATTTTCTGCGAAAGAAAAAGCGCATGAAGGAAACAGATTTGCTCGAGATAGATACGGATAAACCCTATGTTTCCCATGTGGATACCTTAGTCATGGATGAACGGATGGAGAGGTTGTCTCAGGGAATTAATCAGTTGTCTGATAACTATCGCATGGTGATCCTTCTGAAGCATAAAGAAGGATTAAAGATAGATGAGATAGCCAGGATAATGGATATCCCGCAGGGGACTGTTAAGGTGTGGCTTCACCGGGCACGAGCACGGTTACGAAAATGGATGGAAGGATACGATGAAGAGAAAAAACCATAGAGATTTTGAAGATTATCTTGATGGGGAAGAGAGCGGGCTGAACAAGGAAGAACTTCAGGATAGTAAAAGGTACAAGGAAACGCTCGAACTGTTTATGATGCTCGACAATTTACCGGAAGTGCCTGCGCCTGCAGGTTTTGAAAAGCGCGTTTTCAAAAGACTTGGTATATCATATGTTCCCATATACAGGAAGATTCTTACACTGGGAGTATTGAGTATCTTTTCAGCCTTTACTTACTATCTTGGTCAGGTGCTATTCAGTTTTGTTGCACCCCGACTCAGTATAGCTACCGTGGTGCAGTTTGTTTCCACTGCATACGCAAAGATCACTCACGTCATTGCCATCATAAAGGTAGGACACCATTTGAAGGATATATTTTTCACCTTTGCCAACCCCTGGCTCTTTGTTGGTTTTGCATTTGTATCATCAATCCTTATGCTTATCCTCATAGGACTAACCCAGGAATCAAACAAGAAAGCAGTACTGCTCAACAGGTTTTAACCCTTAACAGAAGGAGAAGGAATATGAGAAATCTCAAGTTTATTATTGCATTGGTTCTCTTTCTTTCCATTTCTACAGTACTCTTCTCGCAAGAAGAGATTGTTGAAATAGAAGAAGTGGATACCATTGTCGCGGAGAATGATACAGATATCGTCGTAATAGAAACAGATGATGAAATTGTACGTATTGGAGAGGATCTGTTCATTGCAGTGGAGGATACGGTTCCCAGTGATGCGGTTGCTATCACCTCCAATCTTTATGTTCATGGTCTCCTGCAGGGCGACGCGATTTGCATTAATGGAAACCTTATGATTACGGGAACGGTTCTTGGTGATGCAGTTTGTATCGGTGGTATTGCCGAAGTGGGGAGTAGTGCCGTTATCAAGGGTGATCTCGTATGTATTGGCGGGAAACTCATCCGTGATGAGCGTGCTCAGATAGATGGAGAAATTGTGAATATGTCACTTCCCTTCATGCGACCTGTTTTAAAATATGCATTCAAGTACATCGGGCCTGATGATGTCATTTCTCCAAGACCTCATCTACATACTTTTGCAAGAAGGATCGGCGGATTTTTCATTTACATAGTGAAAATTGTTGCTCTCATTGTTTTTATTTTTCTTATTATACTCTTCTTCAAAGGTGGTGTAGACAGGGTATCTGATGCAATAGCACATCATTTCTGGAAATCGGCACTTGCCGGTTTCATTGGTGTAATATTGATTTTACCACTTACCCTGTTGCTCATCGTGCTTATTATTGGTATTCCCCTCGTACCGCTCCTCTGGATTGCAATTATGGCTGGTATGCTCTTTGGGTTTGTTTGCATTACGTACACGCTCGGTAAGATTGCCGCTGAAAAGAAAGGATGGAAGGATAGATCTCCATACATACTTGCACTTATTGGACTATTAGTTATTGAGATAATTACACTCCTCGGAAACCTGGTTATTCTCCCCGGTGGTCCATTTATGGCAGTCGGTGCACTTATAAAGATAATAGGATTTGTTGTCAGTTATGTTGCCTGGATGATAGGATTTGGTGGTGTTATCCTCACCCGCTT
>CBDUQV010000251.1:0-2257 GCA_965369615.1 uncultured bacterium
AAAGTGAAAACCTTCTTCTTAAAAAAAGGCTCAAAGGAGTAAAATTTCCAGGTATTATCGGTAGCAGCAGGAAGATGCTTGATGTTTTTGATCTGATTGAAAAGGTTGCTCCCACGTCAGCTACCGTATTGATAACAGGTGAAAGCGGAACGGGGAAAGAACTCATTGCAAGGGCAATTTACAACCTGAGCAAAAGAAGCGAAAAAAAATTTGTTGCTGTGGATTGTGGAGCATTCTCTCCTGAACTTCTGAAAAGTGAGCTCTTTGGGCATATTAAGGGTTCTTTTACAGGAGCAATCACAACAAAAAAAGGTTTACTTGAAATTGCAAATGGCGGGACCATTTTTTTTGATGAAATCGCAAATATGGCTATAGAGATACAGAGCAAAATTCTGAGAATGCTTCAGGAAAGGGAATTTGTTCCAGTGGGTGGAACAGAACCACGGAAGGTAAATGTCAGGGTGATTTCCGCTACAAACAAAGATCTGAAGAAACTGGTGGATGAAGAGAAATTCAGAGAGGATCTTTTCTATAGAATCTATGTTGTTCCTATACATATCCCCCCCCTGAGGGAGAGAAAAGAGGACATCCCATCACTTGTATGCTATTTTCTGCAAAAATTTACCCCATCGAATAAAGAATCATGCGACATCTCTTCGGAAGCAATCAAAAAACTCTCAGAGTATGATTGGCCTGGAAATATCAGACAACTTGAGAATACTATTCAAAGAGCAATTATTCTTGCTGAGGGAAGAAAAATAGAACCGAGACATCTCCCTATTGCCTCTAAATCCATGGAAACTCCGTATCCTAAATACGTACCGGAGACAAACGAAGAGTTGAAAAAGATGAAAAAACTCTACCGGGAAGAAGCTGTTGAGTGGCTCGAAAAAAATTATGTGATTCAGGCATTGAATAGAAATGATTGGAATATAACGCATGCAGCACGTTCTGTAGGCATGCAGAGAACCAATTTTCATGCCCTTATGAGGAAATACAATATAAAGAAGAATTAAATCCGTAGCAGCAAATATCCAACGGGAGAAGTATAAAATTAATAGACTCGTATAAAATAAATATACATACATCCATTCTCCTTTTTAAACCATAATTAAATCGATATATTTATCTGCTTAATTCATCTGAAATACAAAGGATCCTCTTATTCTCATTTTGAAAGGAGAAATCCCCCTTAATTCCCCTTTTATAAAGGGGGAAAGAGGGGGATTATGGTCAAACAGTACCATTTTGCTGCATATTTTTGGATAGGTGAGGAAAGCAGATAAGTGATTAATCGATGTTGCAGGTAATCCATCGGATACAATGATCCTTGGGCGAAGCCACAGTATAGAAAAAATATACAAAGATACAAATTACCTTTTTTAGAACATTGTGGTTTTACATGTAAGTTTAGTTATGAAAGCATTTAACATCCCAATTCTCTTTTCTACAGAATTTGGCACGATTCTTGCAGATTTACTTAGTTGAAGATAGAATAAAGGAGGTTAGAGATGAAAAAGAAAGATGAAAAGAAAGCGAAGATGGTACTCGTCGTGGATGATGAGGCATCGGTATGTAAGAGTGTAAGAAGAATACTCGAAAGAGAGCAGATTGAAGTTGATGAAGCGCTCAGTGCAAAAAAGGCGCTTCGTATGCTGGAGCAGAAGCGATATGGGGTAGTAATTACCGATATGATGATGCCTGTTCTTGGTGGCATGGATCTTATACGTATGGTCAAAGAAAAATATCCTGAAATCAGTATCATAATGATAACCGGTTATGCTACCATAAAGACTGCGGTTCAGGCTATGAAACTTGGTGCATTCGATTACATCCCCAAACCCTTCACTCCTGAGGAGCTATCTGGTGTTACCTTACGGGCTATAGAAAGGATGAAACTCTATATCGAGGAGGAGACAAAAGAAGCGATTAAGGGGGTGAAGAAAGAGGTAAAGGGAATGGCAGGTAAGTATTACATCCTTGAGCATTCCTGGGCTCTTATTGAGGATAATGGAACGGTGAGAATAGGTATGGACGATATTTTTCAAAAAACGGCAGGTAACATAATAAACATTGATCTTCCATTTGAAGGAGACTTACTTGAGCAAGGAAAGGTCTGTGTGCGGATAACAAGTAGTGGTATGCGTATCCATAAACTCTGGTCTCCGGTAACCGGTAAAGTTATTGAGATTAACGAAGAGGTGAATAAAGACCCTTCACTTGCAAATAGGGACCCTTACAGCAAAGGATGGCTTGT
>CBDUQV010000252.1:0-2234 GCA_965369615.1 uncultured bacterium
CCTTATCATTGTTACTCCAACATTCAATTATACTGATCCACTTCGATACCCTCTCCTTGTCCTTGATATAATATTGGGAGATGGAATGAGCTCAATTCTTTTTGTTAAGGTAAGAGAGGAAAAAGCACTGGTATATGAAATTTTTTCCTTTGCAGATTTCTACTCTGATGCTGGAATATTTGGTATCTACCTTGCCTGTGACAAAACAAAAATTAAAAAGGCTCAGGAGACCGTGCTCAAGGAATTGGGAAAGCTCAGAAAGAAAGGTGTTAGCCGTAAAGCTGTGAGAGAAGCAAAAATCAGACTGAAAGCAAAATTATTGATGGGACAGGAGAGTACGTTCAACAGGATGGTCCGGCTTGGCAGGAGTGAGATATACAAGAGAAAGGTAACAACGATTGATGAAATTATCACTTCGATTAATAAAGTGAAAACAAGTCAGGTGAACGGACTTGCAAAAGATATACTACGTAAAGATAGGTTTTCTTTTATCTATCTGGGGGATTTATAGGTATGGTTCATTAACTTTCCAGACAGGGGAATACTATGCTTTATAATAGAATGAGAGTTTCTAATAGGGCAATTGTAATGCCCGAATCGCCCATAAGAAAGCTCGCGCCATATGCAGATGAAGCAAAAAGAAGAGGGATAGAAATATATCACCTTAATATTGGACAACCTGATATTCATACGCCAAAATCCATTTTTGACGCAATTAGGAATTTCTCATCTGATGTGCTTCCATACGGGCCCTCACAGGGGCTCCTTGATTTAAGAACAACCATAGCCGAGTACTTTGAGAGGTTTTCAATTCAGGTGAGTCCCGATGAAATCTTCATTACAACAGGCGGAAGCGAGGCAATTGTTTTCGCGCTCATGGTTACCTGTGATGTTGGAGATGAAATTCTCATACCAGAACCATTTTACACAAATTATAATGGTTTTGCAGAAATGGCGGGGGTTACAATCATACCTCTTTCAACAACAGTGCTTGATGGTTTCCGTTATCCTCCTAAAGAAGAGATAGAAGCAAAGATCACCAAGAGGACAAAGGCAATACTTGTATGTTCACCGAATAATCCGACAGGGACGGTATACACCAGAGAAGAAATGGAAAGAATAGGTTCAATAGCAAGGAAATACAATCTCTATATTCTTTCTGATGAGGTATACCGGGAATTCACTTTTGATGGAAAGACCCATACAAGTGTTTTTCATCTTCCTGATCTGGAAGATAGAGCAATTATCATGGATAGCATTTCAAAACGGTTCAGCGCTTGTGGCGCGAGGATAGGATTTATTGTTTCGAAAAACAAAAATATTATAGATAGTATTCTGAAGTTTGGGCAGGCAAGGCTCTGTCCTCCAACGATCGAACAGTATGGCGCTATTGCGGGTTTTAAGATGCTTGATACCTTTATTACGTCAATGCGTGATGAATATCAGAGAAGGAGGGATGCTGTCTTTGAAGAACTCAATAAGATTGAAGGAGCATATGCACAAAAGCCCGAGGGTGCCTTTTATACTGTGGCACGGCTTCCGGTGAAGGATGCTGAGGATTTTGCACAATGGATGCTTTCTGAGTTCAGCGTAAATCAAAAAACAACAATGGTGGCACCCGCTCATGGGTTTTATGCTTCCAGAGGAAAGGGCAAAGATGAGGTCAGAATTGCATTTGTGCTGAAGGATGAAGATCTGAGAGATGCAATCAGGATCCTTAAAGCAGGAATTGTAGAGTACAATAGAAATCATGTGTAAATGATGAGAACCAAATAATCAGTGAACACATTGAAGGTATCCATAAAAAAACTTTCTCCTGACGCTCACCTACCGACATATGCATCAAAAGGCTCAAGTGGAGTTGATCTGCATTCAATAATCAATACTGAGATCGAGCCCCGAGGTTTTGCGCTGATTCCTACAGGTATTGCCATAGAAATGCCCGAGGGATTTGAAGCGCAAATTCGCCCCCGGAGCGGAATGGCTTTGAATCACGGCGTGACGGTGCTGAATACACCGGGAACCATTGATGCAGATTATCGAGGGGAGATAAAAGTAATACTGGTAAATATGAGTGATTCGTCATTTGGTATAAAGAAGGGAATGAAAATTGCCCAGATGGTATTTGCTCGCGTTGAGCAGGTGCTGTTTGATATTGTTTCTGAACTTGGCAGTACTGAACGGGGAGATGGGGGATTTGGACATAGTGATTGATGACAAACGGAGAAGACAGA
>CBDUQV010000253.1:0-2169 GCA_965369615.1 uncultured bacterium
TGAGCTTCTCTTTTGTTTCCCAGTTGAATTTATTCTCATCCTTGTTATCACATATGAGAAGACCGATGAGCACTGATTCATCCATCAGTGGGACCATGATAAGCGATCGTACATCTTCATCCCTGGTGTAGTACTCAAGAAATGTTGAGTCAATAAGAAATTGCCCATTGATAAGTGGCTCCTTTTCTTTTATTACCCAATTGTATGTACCTGTTTTTCGGGTTACCTCGGCGTTGTTGTTAATATAAGCACTGTGTGAGTTTATTAGGAATAAAAAGAAAGAATCGTTTTTTGCATCTTTAAGAAAGAGAACAGATGAATAGGAAGGTATTGTTTGAAAAATCATAGTAAGAATTGGTTTGATGAATTCTTTCATTTTCTCATTTGCTTTGAGGTCAACACCATCTTTGCTGTATTTGAAGGTTCTGAGCATTTCAGTTTCATTATCCATACTCACTGGGGTGGCAAGAACACTTGTTGTTTTTTCCATATCATCAAGTTTTTTCTCAACATGTTTTTTGCTTCTTTTCAGGTTTCTTACAAAAAGGGCAATGAGTAGTGAAATGCCGATGAAGAGTACTATTATCGTTGAGAAATGAAAGGTGATTTTCTGGTGTATAAGTGCCGAGGAAACCTCAAGTATAAAAATGACTGATAGCGTAATGATAAGTCCGCGAATTTCAGATTTGAGCATAACAAGTAGTATCAGCAAAAAGTAGAGAGGAAGAAGCATTGATTGAGAAATACCACCAGTTAATTGGATTGCGCTATTCGAAAAGGCAACAAGAGGAGGCAACCAGAATAAGATTCTGATATGTGGATCATATTTTAAGAGGATAAAGGCAACAAAAAGAAAGAGAGCGGAGAGAATAAAACCCATTATAATGGTTAAGTTTCCTGGTAAATGGAAAAGCTTTCCCAGAATACTCAAGACCATGAATGTGATAAAAACGAGAAAGTAGAGTGTAACAATAAGTCGTTTCTTCATTCTACACAATTATATCCTGCATTGTGATTATTCTTGATTTTAAAAGAAGAGGTATCGATAGAGAGTAACTGAAGT
The DNA here is from genome assembly GCA_965369615.1 of uncultured bacterium. Lineage (GTDB taxonomy): Bacteria > Hydrothermota > E44-bin80 > E44-bin80 > E44-bin80 > SOKD01. Next base: position 1,064 of record CBDUQV010000253.1, read on the forward strand.
CATCATGTCAGCAATCTTCCCTTTTCCATGACTTTTACATCATCCATAAAGAGTGTCGGTGATTTAATAATGCCATCAAGATGTATGGAGGATTCAATGAGACCGCCTATGGTGCTATTATCGCCAAATGCAACATGAAGCGTTCCCATCACTTTCTCATCTTCGAGAATGTTACCTGAAATCTCAGCCTTTTCATTTGTTCCCATTCCAAGTTCTGCAACATTCCTTCCGGATTTGCCCGCTTTCTCAAATATTTTTTTGAGTTCCTCAGCTTTTTCTCCTCCTGATACCACAGAAGCATAACCATCCTTAATTTCAATTGTTATTGGATTAGTAAGTGCTCCAATTCCTGCAAATGAGCCATCGAAAATGATTTTTCCCTGTGTCCTGTCTTCGATGGGTGCGATGTATACTTCTCCTGCTGGAAGATTGCTAAAACTGCCTGGTTCTTGGATCATTCCCGTGTCGGCTCTTGCTCCTCTATTACCAAGATAGAAGGTGACATCTGTTCCATTTTCTGTTTTAATCTTTGCATGAGTTGCTTTGGAAAGGATTTTGGCGAGTTTTTGTGTTCTTTCAGAAATCCTCTTGTAGTCCGCAAGCATTCCCCTGAGAAGAATGGCTTCGGTTACTCCGGGAAGTGTTGCAATTCTTGCCCCGGTTAAGCTTGCTTCCATTCTCGCCCTTGTATGAGAAATTGATTTTGATGTTGGTGCGATGATTACATCGACATTTTGCATAATAGAGCTTACTGGTTGAGGAAGTTCAGCACCATGGATCTCTCGTGGAATGATGTCCACGAGGATGACCTCCTTTGCCCATTTTTTCCCCACTTCAAAAAATGAGTAAGCGATCTTTCTTGATGGCTCATCACTAATGATGAGAAGAATTTCTTCTGCCTTTACACCAAGACATTGCGTTATTGCAGTTTCACAAGCTTTGAGTATATCTTCCATTGTTGCTCCCGTATGAAAAATTTTGAGCATGATACCATCTATAAGGGGTCAAGTCAAGATTATTTTGCTGCATTACAATGTGCTTTTTCATCATGTTCACCATAATGCAGCAACATCAAACTGTTTTGTATTTCTCTTCGAGGTTCAAGG
>CBDUQV010000254.1:0-2152 GCA_965369615.1 uncultured bacterium
CCCCAGAGCATCTTCAATACGCATGCCGAATACAATCTTTGAAATCCGCGCCCAATAGCATGCTGAAAAACACATTGGGCATGGCTCACAGGTGGAATATATAACACATCTTGATAGATCAATCGTTTCTAATTTTTTGCATGCTTCCCTGATTGCATTCATTTCCGCATGTGCAGTAATATCCCCCGCTTTCCATACAGAATTACTTTCACAACTAACTACCTTACCATCCTTAATAATGCAGGCTCCAAACGGTGTCTGCCCATTCTTAACGCCCTCTCGCGCTTTCTCAATAGCAACTTTCATAAATCTCTCATCATCCATTCTTTGCTTCTCTCCTCTGAATGTATGGTAATTGAGCAATTATATGGTGTTAACCAATTAAACCAATACAACCAATTAAACATCTTGTTTATTCAACTTTTCAAGTATCTCTTCTGTCGTAACCGGAATGGCAAAACCATGCGCAAGATTAAAGAGACTCGCGGTATGGATTTCTTCATCATATGTTCCGGTACTATCAATAACAAAGAATACATCATATCCCCTCTGGAATGCTTCACGCGCTGTTGTCTCGCAACATAGATGTGTCATAACGCCGGTAATCACAACCTGTTTCACTTTTTTCCTTTTCAGTATCTCATTTAATCCGGTCTTGTAAAATGCGCTGTATCCTGGCTTACGGATAACTGTTCCTTTTTGCGTATCAAGTTCCTCACAAAGAAAACTGTCCGGTTCGGTTGAAAGGAGAACGCCACCCCACCATCTGTTCATGATATCATGCGAATCTTCCTTTTCCACACAGTACCGGGTAAACATAACAGGTAATTCTTGCTTGTAGTAGTGCTCTATTATTTTTTGTATCTGAGAAAGGATAAATGTTCCAACCGGAATAAAGGCATGTGTATCGTCGTTTATGAAATAGTTTTGCATATCAATAACAATGAGCGCTGAATCCTCGGGCACAAAAACAAAATCCTTATGCCTGTTCCGCTGTAAACTCAATTTTTCCAGCCACTTCCGTGTCTTCTTTTTGCAATTCCTCTCAGACAGATATGATTCTTTCATGATGTATTACAATAAGATCTATCTCCTCGAAAGTCAAGTGAAAACATAAACACGGGAATATTTCGATATTCGTCAATAGTCATTAGTCATTGGAAAGCCTATTGACATACAATTTGGAATGTGCTATGAATGAATGGATGAAAACAATAAAGAAATATCTCAAACGAGAGAATATTGTGCTCACGCTTAAGGGCGAAACACGCGAAGATGTCTATGCGGAACTCCTTTCACTCCTTGAAAAAATGAAGAAAATTACCAACAAAGACCCCATCCTGCAATCAATAATATCCTGGGATAGATTGGTTAACTCTCATCGCGGCAAGGGTGTTGTAATCGTCCGTCTTCCTTTCGAAACGCAGGAGAATATTGCACTTGCAATTGGTGTAAAAAAGGATGGGCTTGATGAGAAAGTTTACGACAGAGAAAAAACACGGATATTCGTCATCATTATAACACCTGAATCAGGGAACGAAGAGTACGTTAACCTGGTATCTGAAATAGCAAGTCTCTTAAACCAGGGTTCTATCAGGGAGGATATTCTTGATGCAAAAGATGTAGATGCTGTATTCAACATCCTTCTTGATCAATGAAGAGAAACCCCTGGATCCCCTTAATTCTTGCAACAGCATTTATTCTTATCCTCACTTCAATACCAAAAGTACCCACACCTCCTAAAACGATTCATTTTCTTGATAAAATTGCGCATTTCATCATCTATTTTATCTGGGGTTATTCTCTTTCTTTCCTCTGGAAATCAAGAAAAATGCGTCCGCGGTTTCTCGTTTTCCTATTTATTGCTTCTCTCTTCTTATTCCCTGCATTTGATGAGTTGCACCAGTATCTTATCCCCGGTAGAAACCCGTCTTTTTTCGATTGGATTTTCGATTTTGCCGGCGCTGCAATCGCATTCGGCATTTTCACAAGGATTCCACGTAGGCGCAGGCTTTAGCCTGCTTATTGGAGTAGCAGAGCTTGATTCAGTTTTCTTGAAAGAAGGATACAATCCCGATGAAGATTACAGTACTGAGGTGTCTATTACTTGATGCAGAATTTCTCTTGATTTTCAAAAAGTATTAGGGTGTAC
>CBDUQV010000255.1:0-2102 GCA_965369615.1 uncultured bacterium
AAAAAAACCTGGATTGACTTTAGGTTTGAAGAGAATGGAAAGGATATTACGGGAAAGCAGCGGTATTACTACGATTACAGTATCACAAGATTTGAGGAGTATCCCAAAAGGCTTGACCCGCCCGTTGATACGGCTAAGGGGAGGATTATTGTCTCACTTGATGAGAAACAAGCATATACTATAACGGGATGGAGGAATGGATTTGGAGATACATATGTCCGGATTCAACGGGTTATACCGCAGGTAGATACTGCAAAAGTTTCCGTAAAAACAGGTATTCCAGAAAAGGTGAAGCCCGGGGACCTTATTGTCCGAAAATACAAGGATATAGATGCTGAAGCTCTTGGATTTCAAAAACATGAGTTTGATAGGGGTGAAATTCTTATTGTTGTTTTTGATATTGAATCGGAGGCCTCTAAATCCACATTACAAAATGCAAAGGAAGTAATACATGCTTTTTCCGGAGTTGTATACCTTTTCGCTGATGCGGAAAAGACCGAACAAGCAAAAGATTTTCTCAAGGAAATTGGGATACAAAAAGGGCGGCTCTCAATTTTCCCGCGAGAAATATATAAGAAGCAGCTGAACGTTAGAAATACGCCTTCCATTCTGTATCTCAAAGATGGCACGTGCATTTTCTGGGTTGAAGGTTTGTTCCTGCATCTTTCTCGCCTCTTACACGATCTTCGCTGAATGCAGACTTAATAGATTACAATTGTCGCCAAGTTTACAGGAATTCCATTAACTACTCTTCCCTGCGGAGCCATTATGTGTTGACAAATGCAGGAAAAACCTCTATTATTCAGTAAAACACATAAGAGGTAACAATGGCAGATATTGATTCAAAATTCTTTAAGCGATTTCTGGCTATTGAAAGGCAGCTCTTCACAGCAAGAGACAGTGGGGAACTGCTCAAAAAGATAACGAAGGAAGCTGTTGGTCTTCTCAATGTGCATTGCGCTTCAATTTACCTTCTTGACGAGAGCAATTCTTTTCTCATAAGGGAAGCAAGTTCTGGTGTTTGTAAGCGAAACATGCCCTCCAGAGAAATTCCGCTCTCGACCAGAAATTCAGCGATAAAGGCGCTGAGAACAAAGGAATTGGTTGCAGTCATTTCCTCACTTACCATTCCACTCATCGGTTTTAAGAGAAGAGTTTTAGGGTTTCTCTTTCTTGATAGTATCGGAAAGGAAAGGGAATTTACCACGGAAGAGAAGCTTTTTGCTGAATGTTTTTCGAACCTTGCATCTATTGCCATTGAGCAAACGAGGATGAAGCACGGGTTGCAGAAGACCATGGATATTCTCTCCGCCTACGATGAAATCACAAAATCTCCTGTACATACTCTTGATATTGATACATTTATGAAGAGTATTTTGAGAAACACTATTAAAGCGCTTACCATGGATGGCGGGCTTATTCAGATACATGAACAGGGGACTTTAGTGATTAAATCATTTATTGGAATCTCAAAAAAAGTAACGCATCTTTTTGCAGGAATTAAAACCAGCACGGATAGTACGCTGGTCACTTCCCCAAAATCAGTTCTTATCGAGAATATTGCAGAAAATATGAATATTTCCAAGGCTTCTCGAGAAAAATTGAGTGAAGCAGGATTTTATTCAATTTTCAAGATTCCTCTCCTTGCCGACAAAAGAGCGCTTGGTGTATTGACGGTTGGTTCGAAACAAAAAAAACGGTTCAAAAAACATGAAATTGATTTTCTTGTTAATGTTGGAAAGCATGTTGGGGTAATGCTTGAGAATGGGCTGCTTTTTGAGCGGATGGAGATTTCGAATAAGAAAATAAAAGCATTGGTTAAATTAAACAGATTAACCGTTGCCATACTTGAACTTCCCCTTCTTTACGAAGAGGTATTAAATGAGCTCCCTTCCCTCATTCCGTGTTATACCTCGTCGATAATGCTCGTTGATGATAAGAGGAAGGAGTTAAGAGCTGTTGCTGTTTACGGACCCCGCAGGCAGCGAAGAGAAAGGTTCATGACGAGACTTGGAAAAGGAATAACCGGTCATGTTGCGAAAACGGGGAAACCAGCAAATATTCCCGATGTCAGGAAAAACAAATGGTATATTAAGGAAATT
>CBDUQV010000256.1:0-2073 GCA_965369615.1 uncultured bacterium
TTTCAACGCATATCCTTGCTGATGTTGAAAGGATATGCGACCGTGTGGGTATTCTACATAAAGGAAGGTTGCTGAAGGTGGGGGAACTGGCGGACCTGCTTTCTGACAGGAAGCGGAACGTAACGATAACGTTTGCCTATGAAGGAAAGAAAGAACAATCGTTTATTAGGGATGCGGAACGCACGGCAGAAGGCTACTGGAGTGTTTCTATTGAAACCGAACAGCAGAAGAATATGATAAGGGGATTACTCAAAAACGGCGCAGACATCATATCGATCATTCCCGAGAGTATGTCCCTTGAGGAGGTCTTTGTTTCTGAAATTGAAAAAGATGAACATTAAAACTCTTATTCTGAATACATTCAAGGAAGCGGTGAGAGGAAAGATATTCCTTGTCATTCTTGGTTTTTCGATTGTGCTGCTGGTGGGCACCAAGGTTCTTATCCCGCTCTCGCTCGGTGAAGAGAGAAAGATTATCATGGACATTGGACTGGGAAGCATTTCCATCTTCGGCATACTGCTTGCAATTCTTATTGGTTCGCAGTTAGTGTACCATGAACTTGAGAAAAAAACAGTGTATTTCATACTCACAAAACCGGTGAAGCGAAGCACATTCATTGTGGGGAAATTCTTCGGTCTTTCCCTCACCTTGCTTGTCGTGGTCATTATGCTTACCGTATGGTTTTATAGTATTCTTTTCTGGCTCACGCGCTTGCATCCGCTTTCGCTTCTTACGGCAATTCTGCTTTCATATGTTGAAATTGTGCTGGTAACGGCATTTTCGATATTTTTCTCAACCTTCACATCGCCAACGGTCGCTTCTGTTTTTACGTTCTTCTTTTTTGTCATTGGACGGCTTGCACCGGATATCCACCTTCTTGCGAGCAAGGTAAAGGAACCGGTTACCCATTTCTTTCTATCGCTTGTGTATTACATCATACCAAATCTGAGCAATTTCAATGTGCGGGGGAAAGTTGTTTATGGAGAATCCATAGCAGGTGATCGTATTATTTTTTCTATTGCCTATGCGCTTATCTATACCATTATCCTCCTGGTGATATCCTGTGAGATATTCAATCGCAAGGACCTGTAATGAAACGGCGATTTGCTGTGCTGTCAGTTATTATGGGTTTTACTCTACTCCTTTTTATTCAACGATCGATTGACCGAGAAAAGGAACAGTATGCTTTGCTTGAGGAATTGACCTATTTTCCTTCGGGACGTTTTATAGAGCAGATTTCGATTGGCTACAATGAACTTTCGGCTGACCTTGTATGGTTTCGGACAATCCAGTATTTTGGTGAGCATCACTTGACCGATTTCAAATTCACGCATCTATATCACATTCTTGATATTCTGACAACGCTTGATAAAAAATTTTTACATGCATACACATTTGGTGCTTTGCTCCTGGAACATTCAGCCAGGGAATCAGAGCATGCAGATCTCCTCCTCCATAAGGGTGAATACCATAATCCTTTGCGGTGGGAAATTCCGTTTATCAGAGGTTTTATATATTATATTTTTAGAGGAGACAAAAGGAAGGCAATACATTTCTTTCTCAGGGCTTCCGGAAAACCGCAAGCCCCGGATATGTGCAAAAGGTTTGCCGGTTTTACTTTTCAAAAAATGGGCGATGCCTATATGGCATTTAAATTATGGCAGGATATATATGAAAACTCGAATAATTCATTTGAGAAGGAAACTGCACTTCGATCGATGAAAGAGATGGCAATGCTCATACAACGTGATAGTTTGAACGCTGCTTTGCAGCGGTTTGTTGATGAGAGGGGAATAGTGCCGGGAAGTCTCAAGGAAATGGTCAATAGCGGGTTTATTTCTGAGTATCCTGAGCATCCTTTTGAAGGTGAATACTTCTATATTGACAGAGAGCATGAGCGCATCTGGTGCAGTTATCTTGATCGGTTCCGTTCCCTCATTTTAGAGAGAATGCTTGAAATGAACGACTCTTCTCGTGGAACACCCACAAATGACAATTAATAAAGGGAAACGCTGATGAGAGAAAATACACATTAGTGTTTTGTCACACAAGTAGCTTTACAGTACTTGTCAT
>CBDUQV010000257.1:0-2005 GCA_965369615.1 uncultured bacterium
AGCAAGTTGCTTGATCATGGTGTAGGGCGTACCGTCGAGACCCAGCACTACCACCTTCTTTCTCCCCCGTCTCCTGCCGAACACTATGACACCCTCCCCCAGAAGGATGAAGGATAAAGGATGAAAGATAAAGGAAACTGCCTTAAAGCAAAGCAAAAAGAAATCATAGCTTTTAGCATTTCAAAGAGGAACTAAACATCCTCTCGAAAATGGGTTTTCTTATGCATACTTGAAAATATTTTTTTAATTTCAAATGATTCCTGGATGAGATAATCAAGTTGCTTCCCACTTGATAATTCTGCTGATTTAATAATTCTCAACCAATAGTGGCTCTCTCTTGCTTCCTTGTAGCAGACATTAATTCGATAGCCAAAATCTTCTTTACTAAAAGCGCCCTGTGCTTCCTCATAATTTGCACCTATTGATGAAGAAGCTTTTGCCAATTGGTATACTACGACATCGCTCTCTCTAGACCGTTTAACAGTTTTCAGGAATTTGATTACATCAACTGCAAATTTGAATAATCTTTCGCTCAAATCCTTTTTCTTCTCATCTTCTTTCATATCTGCCTTTTGGTCGTTACTTCATCCTCTATTTTTGCCGCTTGGTTTTGCCTCTGCCATTTGACTTTACTTTATCCTTCATCCTTTATCCTTGCCTTATCAAAGGTATCCCAGCATCTCAAGGCGCTTTTTAATTTCCTCTTCTTCTTTCTCCGTGATTTCCTCTGTTTTCTCCTCAGGTCGGGGGATAAAATCTTTTTCCTCAAGCCACTTAATTACTACATTCACCGATTCAGCAAGCGTTTGTTTATCAGTTTCACATACTATTTCAGGATTGACCGGATCTTCGTAGGGATCAGAAACACCGGTAAAATTTTCGATCTCTCCTTTCAACGCTTTTTTATAGAGCCCCTTGGCATCTCTTTCAATGAGCACCTCAAGTGGACATTTTGCAAATACTTCAATAAAGTTTGTCGTTTCTTTGCGTGCCGCATCTCGTTTTTCTCTATAGGGAGAAATGAACGAAATAATCGTCGCAACACCGTTTCTTGAGAGTAATTTTCCGACAAATGTCACTCTTTCTATGTTTTTGTCTCTGTCCTCTTTGCTGAAGCCCAGGTCTCTCGTAAGGCTCTTCCTTACAATGTCACCATCAAGGCGCTCAACTTTCATCTTTCTGTGTATGAGAATCCTGGCAACTTCATCCGCAATTGCTGATTTTCCTGAACCAGAAAGCCCGGTAAACCACAGTGTAAAGCCTTTTTGTTCCATATTCGCTCCTATTCTACAAATGGCTTGTCAAAAGAGATCAGTACTTCTGATATTTCCTCTCTCATTATCTCTTTCGGAGGAAATTCCTTTTTTGAAATCAGCTCTCTGATAACCGTTCCACTTGGCGGAACACGGTCATCACTGCTGTGCCCACATGTTTTCACCGTTGCTATTGCCCTGCATTTTTTGCAGTAAAAAGAGTGCTCGAATTTTAAAGGTTGTATTCCAAGGTCAGGAAAGTTATCAAATATCTTCTGAGCATCAAATGTTCCATAATACTTTCCAACTCCTGCATGGTCTCTCCCAATAACGATATGAGTGCACCCAAAATTTTTTCTCATTATCGCATGGTGAATTGCTTCTTTCGGACCAGCATAGTGCATCCTTGTAGGGAGAATACTCATAACAACCCTGTCCTTTGGATAGAAATCGCTCATTATCTTCTTATAACTTTCAAGAATAATATCATCCTTGAAATCGCCTTTCTTTTTTCTGCCCATTAAAGGATTGATAAAGAGACCATCCACTACTTCGAGCGCACATCTTTGAATGTATTCATGCGCCCTGTGTATTGGATTCCTGGTCTGGAATGCAACAACAGTATTCCAACCCTTTTCACGGAAAAGAACCCTTGTCTCCCGTGGATCAAGATTGAATTCAGGAAAGGGCTCGCGTGAATCATCAATAAGATCGATTTTGCCCCCAAGGAAATACTCTTTTTTTCCGAGCAT
>CBDUQV010000258.1:0-2003 GCA_965369615.1 uncultured bacterium
GAAATGGATAATGTCGAATAAGGAAAGATCTTGTACTTCTTCTTTACTATACCCCAGAGTCTTTCGCCATGAGGGATTAACGTATACGAATGTTTCATCAGGTGAAACACTTTGGATGAGGTCACTCGTGTTTTCAAAGAGATCACGAAGCAATTCTTCACTCTTTTTTAGTGCTTTCTCCGCCCATTGTTTTTCTTTTACGAGATTCTGCTGGTTAAGAGCTCTTTGAAAGATCGAAGGCAGCAGGTCAAGATAACACCCATCTATATCTTTGACAATGTAATCACTTGCCCCTAACTTCATTGCTTCCACGGCAATACGCTCATTTCCTGCTCCCGTTAACATAATTACCGGAGGAAATGGTCCGGGATCAGCAATTCGACGGAGAACTTCCAATCCGTCATATTCAGGCATATTCTGATCGAGAACAAGAATATCATAGTGTGCCTTGTGGTACATTGTTAACCCGGATTTTCCATCATATGCGATGTCCACAACATACCCGCGGGGTGTGAGCCTTTTCTGGAGGAGTTTGGCAAGGCCAGGATCATCTTCCAGAAGAAGAACACGTATTCCTTTATATATGAGCATAATGAATACTCCCTTCCGGTACTGAGACGACAGATAGAAACAATCCAAGTTTGTGAATTGCATCACAGAATTGCTGATAATTAACGGGTTTCGTGATATAAATGCAGCATCCTATTTCGTAGCATCTGGAGATTTCGCGAGTATCATCGGTTGTGGTTAAAATAATTACAGGGATATGTTTCGTGCATTTGTCAGTTTTCAAGGTTTGAAGCACCTGATAGCCATCAAGCACCGGCAGGTTCAGATCAAGAAGGAGTAATAGTGGCTTTGAGGTATCAATATGTGAAAAGCTGCCTTTCGCAAAGAGGTAATCGAGCGCCTGTTGCCCATTAGTAACATTAACAATTTCGTTTGAGATATTTGCGCGTCTCAAGTTTTTTTCAATCAAACGAGCATGTCCTGGATCATCCTCAACGAGGAGAATGGTTACTTCCTGCGGTCTGTTCATCATTGCCTCCTTTTTCTAAATTATCCGGTATGGTAAACGAAAAAGTAGTTCCAGCACCGAAAACGGAATCATACCAGATTCGTCCGTCATGACGGCGAATAAGGGTTTGAGCATAGGAAAGCCCCATTCCTTCGCCGGGTACGTCTCCCTTTCCAGCGCGTCTAAAAGGCGCAAAAACCTTGTCCATATTTTCTTTCCTGATACCGCGTCCATTATCAGTAATGCTGAATAGCGTTCCGTTTCCACATTTCTCTGCTTGCACTTTGATTTTTCCGGAACGGTCCGGAGAAAGGTAGAGGATTGCGTTTGTTAGAATATTTCCCATGACCTGCTCCATGGATATACGATCGGCAACAATGTGCGGTAAGGAATCGACAACCATGGTGACATTTTTTTCAGCTATCTGATGGGCAAGTGACTGCAGTACATTCTTTACAATACGATTCATATCGGTTGTTTCCATGTTCATGGTGCATTGTCCCACGCGGGAAAGTTTCAAGATTGCATTGATGAATTTGTCCATCAGGGTAACTGAAGCATTAATGAAATTCAATGCCTCGGGGATATCCTCGTTAAGCGCGGCAGAGATGACATCTTTTTGTTCGTTCTCCAGATGGGGAATTGCTGCTTCTATTGCAGGTTGCATTGACTGGATTGAGTTTTGCAATTCACTGGTGAATCCTTTCAGATTTACTAATGGAGCGCGAAGGTCATGAGATACGATATATGCGAATTGTTTGATTTCGTTGTTACTCTGCTCAAGGTTATTGGCATACTGCTGCAGTTTTTCCTCGGATTTCTTTCGCTTCGTAATATCGCGAAATATAGCGTAAAGGGCAACCTGCTTGCCATCGACGATAATCGGGGAAGCCAGTATTGAAACATCCATGGGTGTGCGGTTCTTGCGGTAGCGAATTACCTCAGCTGAAACGGTCTTGCCACGCAGAACCTCTTTTGTGATTTT
>CBDUQV010000259.1:0-1988 GCA_965369615.1 uncultured bacterium
AAGGAATTGTGAAACCCCGAAAGACCTGGCAAGTTTAACAGCATTCTCTGTAAAAAAATCACTGGAATATACAATTATAGGGAAAGCAATGATAAATAACAGTATATCAAGTAGCATCGTTATTTCCTTATTATGTCCTTAAACTCACGATTTATAGGACACTACCGAAACATCGCAAACCCGACAAGCAATGCACCAAGCACGATTGCAAACATGAAGACGTTCTTGCTAGACTTTGGTTTCGATTTTTGGTGCTTCTCAATTTCTCTACCTTCTGTTTTTGTCATTTCTTCAAGAGTTTCATATAGTTTCAAAAGATGATTTTGATTTATGATTTGCTTGTCTAATATTGCATTTTCACTTTTTACATTATTTGGAATTTCCAAAGACAACGCCACTCCTTTTTTAGTAGTAGCATAAATATCTGCTCTTACTTCTTCCAAAGCTTTAATAGGCTTTTCCTCTTCTTCCTTCCTCTGATTATCCCGCGCTTTTCTTCCTATTTCCTCTCCAACCTTACGCGCTTGCTCAGCCTGCACCTTTCTTTCCTGCTCTTCTCTTGCCTTGCGCTCCCTTTCAGCTTGTTCCTGAGCCTTTCTCTTAACTTTTTCTAACTGCTCTTTTTCTTCATTTTCCTTTTGCTTGCGTAACTTTTGCTGCCTCTCCTTCTCTTTACGCTTACTTTCCAGTTGCTTCTGTTTTTCCCTCTCCCTCCTCAATCGTTCTTCCTCGACCGTCCTATCTTCACCTGCATTAAATTCGGTCCTCTGCACCACACTATCCTGAATATTAACGGATGCACTACCCTCACCACCATTGCCTCCAAAACTCGTCCTCTGTACCACAGAATCTATGATATTGATGACCTGCTCGTTTTTAATAACCCCGATCTCCTGCGCCGACTGCACAGTTCCAACAACATGCCGCAGTTCAGCCACAGTCTCATTGAGAAAACCGTTCAAACCATGCGGCTTATCCGAAGCCACCCTTAACATAACCTGAGTAAGCCCGTCGTCATCTTTGATCAGGGCAGTCAAAAGATAGTATGCCTTCTCTCCAATCGATTCGCTGGAAAGATAAAGCATCCTCCCACCATCAATCGAAAAATCATCTACCTTATGATGCCGGCTTTTACAGGTTTGTACAAGGTACGAAACGAGACGCTCAACACTTACACCCTTGAAATTAAGTCCAGTTTCGGCAGAATGGCCACTACTTGAAAGTTCAAGGAACTCAGCCCTTGGCATCGCCTTAGCCTTGAGGAATGGACAGACACAATGCACTTCCTTGGGGCGCATGGTTTCAATATGCTTATCCCACTTCGAATCCCTGTAAAATATGGTTGCCTCAATATTGACCTGATGAACACAACCAAGCGGCTTTAATACGAACTCGACGGTGCGGGTGCCGGCAGGTGGTATGACGCCAACTTTTTGCACTCTCTTCCCTTCAAGTTTGAACAGGGATTCGGAATAATCAAGAATAACCTCTACATCTGAAATGACAACATCGCTGGTATTGGTTATTCGGATACCAAACCTGACATTGTTGTCAGGAAGGACTTCATAACCACGTTTTATTAAGATATTTGCCATTTTTTGTCACCATAGGGATTTCTGAATGATACTCAAGTATATAAAGAAGGCTCCATATTTATATTTGGTTGCAATCATTACTCGAGTATGTAAATAACGATATATACTTCATACAGGATACTCATTATCAATCAACAATGCGAACATCTAAAGTAGCCGAAGAAGAGGTTGTGACATTTTTTAAGAAACATTGTGTTGTGACTTGGAAACAGCTAACATCACATTTCGGCATTACGAGACAAGCACTATAGGAAAAAAACACATATTCTAATATTGCAAAATAAGTGCCATTTCAGAAATCCCTATAAACAGTTTATTGTATTTATCATATCGGATTTAAAAAAGAACCGGTTTTTCACAAAATTAATTCTAATATGGCATATGGGTCATCAA
>CBDUQV010000260.1:0-1944 GCA_965369615.1 uncultured bacterium
AATTATGGGAACGGAGGATGTAAACTTGTAAACTCTAAATTTCATTTTTTTTCTCCCTTTTCATTTTAGCTTTCTTTTCTTAAACGCGCCGGAAGGATCCTTAATTGATTGCGGTACTTCGCAATAGTTCTCCTTGCTATGTGAATACCTTCCCCTTCAAGTATTTCAACGATTTCCTTGTCCTGCAGAGGATTGCTCTTGTTTTCATTCTCGACCAGACACCGGATTTTGTCCTTCACACTCTTCGTTGAAATATCCTCATCATCTTCCCGTGCAATACCCCCACTAAAGAAAAATTTCATTTCCAGCAGCCCCCGCGGCGTTTCAATATACTTTCCTTGAACAATTCTACTCACGGTAGATTCATGAAGCCCCACCTCCCCAGCCACTTTCTGCATGGTCAATGGAATCAGACTCGTAACGCCCTCTTCAAAAAATCGCTCTTGTTTTTTAACGATAAATCGTGCAACCTTTAAGATAGAACGTCTTCTTTCTTCAAGTCCCCTCATAAGATTGAGTGCAGAGTTAAGTTTTTGCTTTATAAATTCCTTTTCTTCCTTGAGAAGGCTTTCCTTATTATTGAGAATCTCCCGATAGTACGAATTTATCCGCAAGCTTGGAAGCGTTGTCTCATTAATCATTACAACATACTTATTCCCCATCTCCTTCACAAGGAGATCTGGCACAATATACTTGATTTCACTGGTGCCAAGCCCTCTGAATGGTTTTGGATTGAGAGATATAATGATGGTAACTGCTTCCTTAATTCGAATTTCTGAAATCCCCAGACGCCTCTTAATTTTATAAAATTGCTTTGCTCCAATTTCCTTGAGGAAGTTATTCACAATATTTACTTCAATAGAATCGTCACTGTATCCATTCTGGTAGAGTTGAATGGTAAGACACTCCTCGACCGTACGTGAGCCTACACCTGCAGGATCAAAGGTCTGGATGAGTTTCAAGGTTTCCAAAACCTCCGATTCTGAAACATTAAGCACCTCCACTATCTCATGTATATCAGTATCAAGAAAACCATCACTATCAAGAGAATCTATTATGTACTCGCCAATAATTCGCTCTTGTCCGCTGCTGGTGTTGAGGTGCAGTTGTTCGAGCAGGTGATCCCTGATTGAAGGCTGGGCAACAGGAACCCGCTCAGGGATATCCTCCCAGGTAAGCTGATAGGGACGGTAGTAAAACTCACGTTCGCTCTGAAAAAATTCAGACCAGTCAACCTCCTGCATTTCCTTCTTTTCCTTCTTCTCGCGCTGTGGACTTACCTCCTGCTCATCTTCAACTTCCTGTCCTTCCTCAAGCATTGGATTTTTCATAAGTTCATTCTGTACAGTCTGTTCGAGCTCCAGGTAAGGCAGCTGCAGCAACTTGAGAAGTTGATAAAGTTGTGGAGTAAGTGTTTGTTTTAATGATACGCGGAGTTCCAAATTGAGATTTTTCATAATCTAAACTTTTCTCCCAAGTATACCCTCCGTGCTTCTTTATTCTCCGTTAATTCTTCCGGTGTACCCTCAAAGAGTATCTTACCTTCGTACATAATGTATGCTCTGTCAGTAATTTCAAGCGTTTCACGAACATTGTGATCGGTTATGAGAACACCGATGCCTCTTTTCTTTAATTGATGAACAACGTTCTGTATATCCTGACGAACGATAGGGTCAATACCGGTAAATGGTTCATCAAGCAAGATAAATGCTGGATCGATAACGAGAGCACGGGCAACCTCTGCTCTTCTTCGTTCTCCACCGGATAGTGTATACGCTCTCTGCTTTGCCAGTTTCTCAATCTTGAGCTCCCTCAGTAATTTCTTCAGTTTTTCATTCCGTTCTTTTCTGGTAAGGGGTAGCATTTCAAGGATAGCAAGAATGTTTTCCTCAACTGTTAGTTTGCGGAATATCGATGCTTCCTGAGGAAGATACGATATAACCA
>CBDUQV010000261.1:0-1829 GCA_965369615.1 uncultured bacterium
TGAAAAGGATAAAGTAAAACCGTGAGTAATCAGACAATTACCTAATTACCAATTATTGAATAACTACTATTTTGGTGAGTATGGGATGTAGGATAAATTCCACCATCAGATGACAGACAACGGAAGTATAAGCTCTGTGCTCTGCGAGAGAAAGGTTGACTTTTCGATGTTTTCGACGTATAATCTAATACAATGAAAAAGATAGTATTCTCCCTTGGCATCATAATGCTCATACCAATGCTGTTGGCAGCAGGTGATGTTTTTCTTGCTCAATATCAAGGTATCATCGGACCCATTTCATCACGCTACATTGAGAAAGCGATTCGGAGAGCTGAAACGGCGAAAGCGGACTGTCTGATAATTCTTCTTGATACCCCCGGTGGGCTTGATGATGCAATGCGTGATATTATTAAAGCAGAACTGAATGCCGAAGTTCCCGTTATTATCTTTGTCTATCCGAAGGGCGCCCGAGCAACCTCGGCAGGTGTATTCATAACCCTTGCAGCGCACGTTGCTGCGATGGCTCCAGGAACGAATATTGGTGCAGCTCATCCTGTTTCAATTGGAAAGAAGATGGACAGGATTATGAAAGAGAAAGTTACCAATGATGCGGTGGCATATATTGAGTCGATTGCACGGGAAAGAGGAAGAAATATCGAATGGGCTCGTAATGCTGTTAAGAAAAGTGTTTCCATTGCATCTGAAGAAGCATTGGAGAGGAATGTAATCGATGTTATTGCAAACGATGTGGATGAGTTGCTTGCCCTGCTCGATGGTGCAGAAATTGAAATAAAGGGGGAGACAAAAATTTTGCAAACAAAGGACGCCACCATTGAGGAAATCAGTCTTTCAATGAGAGAGAACTTTCTTGTGCGCATTACAAATCCAAATATTGCTTACTTGCTTCTCACTTTGGGTATGTCTGGTCTTGTATACGAATTTACACATCCGGGGGCTATTTTCCCCGGAATTGCAGGAGGTGTCTGTCTCATTCTGGCGTTTCTTGCTTTGCAGACTCTGCCGGTTAACTATGCTGGAATAGCGCTTATTGTCATGGGAATTATAATGCTCTTTCTTGAGACCAGGACACCAACCAATGGACCACTAACGATAGGAGGTATTGTCTCTATGTTACTTGGATCTACAATTCTTTTTGAAACGGATGCACCGTTCTTGCGAGTTTCCTGGAGCGTGATATTGCCGGTGGTTTTGTGTATCACTGCTTTTTTTCTTTTTATTATTTATATGACCATTCGAGTAATGAGGAAGAAACCGACAACAGGAGAGAAGGGTCTGATAGGGGAGATCGCTCAGGCTAAATCAACTCTTGAGCCAGGGAAGGTTGGAAGTGTTTTTATACGCGGAGAATACTGGGATGCAGTTTGTGATGAAAAGATAAAGAACGGTAATGAAGTAGAAATTGTATCGGTTGAAGGACTAAAGCTGAAAGTTAAGCCCAAAGAATAATTACATTAAACAACTATCTGTGCTTCATAAGATAGAAACCGAAAAACCAGCCGAGGACCATCAGGGGAATCGCTACACCGCGGAAAACAAGACCTATAGCAAGTCCAATTGCTGCGCCTATAAATCCTCGGCGAATTCTGAGCAGGATAATACCAAGGTGCTGCTGAAGCCGGTTCAGGTGTTTTTCGTAGATGTCCTGGAACCATCTCGACAGTTCTTCCCATTCGTCTTCGCGGGATTGTTGCTTGTAACCGGATGCAAAGGTTCTACCATTGGTGGAATAACCGTATGAATAGTTTCTGAAATAATCATATTTTTTTCTCTTCTCAGAGCAAGGATCTGTCTTATTATTTTATACTCCG
>CBDUQV010000262.1:0-1827 GCA_965369615.1 uncultured bacterium
AAGCAAGAAAATCAAGTATTGATTCTAATTTGAAGAAATCGATCTTCGAGCTCTTTTTCATAGGAAACTTTGTACTGTAGGTATCCTCATATTTCTTAACACATGATGGACACCTGCAACACCATACGCCACCTTTTGAAAAGTGATGATAGAAATGCGGTTCATCCCAGAAAGCAAAATCTGCACCCGATTTTGCGGCACTCTTAATCCATGTTTTCACAAGTTTTCTGAACTTTGAACTATTCGGACAGGCAGCAGGAACTCTTTCAAAAATTGAATCAATCTGGCATATTTTCGGATATTTTGCCACCCAGGCTGAGTATGCTTCTCCCCCAAAGAATCCACCAAGTCCCCAGGGATCAAGCCATGTCTCTAAACCTTCATCTTTTGTAATTTTCACAATATCATGCATCGTTTTTTCATAGAACTCAAAATCATTCTCACTGTATGTATGCACTACAAAATCAAACCCAACCGTTTTTAATAGACGCATGTCTGATTGAACATGTTCAAGAATTCTATTCCCAAAATAACTCACACCAAATTTCAAAATGCAACTCTCCTTTTATATTCTATAAATTATATGAATGTATGTATACACAAGATTGACGAAATTGTCAACAACTATTGTGCTTTGATCACATGGATTCCTCAGCAATGCACCAAGATCGACCATTCTTTGCATTGCGTGAGTCAATGCTTATTCACCCTCAACCTTCCTGTTTTTTGCTCTGTCAAAAAATTGGAATACAAAACTGGTGAGCAGAATGATTAATCCTATAATGTACAGTGTTTTTCCAAGACTAAATGATGAATCCTCATAGACAAAGCGTACACTATGTTTCCCTTTGTTAAGCAGAACTGCCCGGAGCGTGTAATTTGCAAGAAGTATCCTGGTCTTTTGTCCATCCACATAAACAACCCATCGCGGGAAGTAGTTTTCGCTGAGAACAAGGAAACCTCTTGTGTTTGCATCAACATTGATTTCAATATCGTTGATTCCGAAATGCTCAATAGAAACATTCGAGCCACCAATAGCCGTATCTGGATGCGCAATACCAGGATCCTCCTCAAGGATGACGGTGCTCAAGGGATTGAATTTCTCTGTCATCATATGTTGAAGGACTTGCTCTTTCTCCTGAATTACCTGGAAATCCTCAACAAAGAACACCCTTGGCAGAACATTATTATTCTTATAGATAACATACTCAAGTGTATCTTTTCTGTAAACGTTATGCACGGGTTGAAAATGAGAAAAATAACCTCTCCATTCCCTGATAACCCCCCGCGTTCTTTCATCATACCGGTATTCAAGTGATTCCGGCGGCAATTGTATCCCTATTATATACTTACCATTGAGAACATCCACCAATTTTGAGGATTGAATGAGATTCAAGGGCGTAAACATGACACTTTCGCCAGCTCCAATGAGTTCCTGAAATCTACGAAGTGGATTTGGATGGTATCCGCCAAGGCTCTCTATTCCATGATAAATGAGTATCCCGTCATTCGAACGACGATAGTGCAAAGGAAATACCCTGAAGAGACCCTTGTCTTTTGCAATGAAGGAAACAATCGCATCTTTTTCGTAGTACTGATCTGCTGGTTTTTCAGCAACAAGGTAGCGTTTTGTAAGAGCCCATTGGTCAATCACGAGCACCAGAAGTAACCCAACAACTACATGGATTGCCTGTAAACGCTTCCTCAAAAAAAGCAGTATTAAAATAAAACCTGCAATAACCACTATTATTGCTTGTCCCAATCCCTTCAAAAAGAATGAGTAATTGCCTATGAATGCATTTAACTTTGAAGCGTTCTGAGGGATCT
>CBDUQV010000263.1:0-1619 GCA_965369615.1 uncultured bacterium
TGCGTATCGGTGTATCGGAGCATTGGCAAGAGAGAAATAATCGTAAACAAACACGCTTCGCGCTGTGATTGAATGCTATCGTTGTAATAAAACGCTTCGCTGTAAGAAACACTTCGATGTTAACTGAACGCTCCAAACGAACAAAACGAAAAGAGAAGTTAAAGGAGAAATTAATCGGTAATTATCTGTGTAAATCTGTGGTGATGTGATGAAAAAGTATCTGGTTCTGCTTATTATTCTTGCTATTCTGGTACGGATTCCATTTGCTATCCTGGTCTTTAATCGCCCCCATACAGCATATGCAAGTCATGACAGTATCGGCTATGATGCGCTTGCAAAAAACCTTCTGTATAACCATTCTTTTTCACTGTACAGTGAAGATCCTCAAATAAAGGATCCGGTAAGAACCCCCGGATATCCTTTTTTCCTGTCAATGGTCTATGCATTGTTTCCAGATAATTCATCTTTTGTAGTGCTTCTTCAAATGTTTCTTGATATTGGGATTATTCTTCTTCTATTCCATCTTGTCAGAGCAATGGTCAATGATAAGGTAGGATTTATTGCAGGGCTCTTCTACGCACTCAATATTCATCAGGTACTGTTTACAACGCAGTTATTATCAGAAATTCTCTTTTCGTTTTTCCTTCTTGCAGGAATAGTATTATGCTTCCTGTATGTTAAGAAGAGGGGAATGCAAAATCTGTTTCTCTCGGCACTATGCATAGGCTTGGCAATACTGGTACGTCCTATTGCGCTTTTTTTTCCGCTCATTATGCTTTTCTTTCTCATATTGAAAAGGATCAAACCACGCATGGTGGTTGCTTTCACTTTAATAGTTATTCTTTTTCCCCTCACCTGGACGCTTCGAAATACCATTGTATTTAAGCAATTCTTCTATACAAAGATACATGCTGTTAATCTTGTGCTGTACCATGCTCCTTCGATTATACAGGATAGACAGGGCATTTCGAGAGAAGAAGCAAAGAAACTATTTTTTCAGAGAGAAAAAGAAAAGTATGCTCTTTCGGATTACCAGATGGATTATTTTGACGATAACCCATCACTGTGTGATAAGTTAGCAAAGGATGCACGAGGTATTGTGCTTACGCATCCATTGCTCTTCATCAAGCATCAGATACTGGGTGTGATTCATACAATGCTCCCCGTAAACATGGGATTTACAGCAGACATTCTTGCGGGTAAAGGTTCCGGAGGTTCAGGATTAAAGCCCGCGTTCAAGCCCTTTTTTCAATATCTTCTCAGAGGAAGAGTAACAGAAGGAATTACGTTTCTCTTAAAAGAACGGGGCAAAAACCTGGGTTCAGGTATATGGATGATTCTTGCACTGCTGTTTGTTTATCAAATAGCTCTGTATATCCTTTCGATCTTTGGGTTGAAAAGGAACACAATTTCACCGGAAATTCTCTTCATTCTGCTAACCATTGCATACTTTATGATTATTCCCGGAGAGGTTGGTGAAGCACGGTTCCGGGTTCCCGTTGAACCGTATATTGCATTTCTGGCAGCGCTGGGTATTAAGGCATAGGGCAAGTGAAGAAGTGAAATCTGAAGGCATGGTTTGATTGGTTGAATTGACACTAACAGTTATATTGGTTGAA
>CBDUQV010000264.1:0-1520 GCA_965369615.1 uncultured bacterium
TATAACCTGTCGTCCTCCCCATAAGAGAACAACGGCTGTACTGATTCCACCAAGCATCATGAGCAAAGGGAAAAAGGCACCCCATATCTTAACAAGCCGCATATTCTCTTTAACAAAATGCCGATTGTATGTTCTAAAATCATTCACCTCAAAAGACTCCTGCACAAACGCCTTCACAACTCGTATACCTGAAAGGTTTTCCTGAACCTTGTCGGTTAATTTAGCAAAGGCATCCTGAACATTCCGAAACCGCACATGAAGGGCACGTCCCATAAAAAACGTGGTCAATGATAAGATAGGTAAAGGTATCAGCGCAAGGAAGGTCAGAACACTATTTATCCTGAACATCATAATAAGAGCACCAATGGTGAGAAATACAGTATCAACAATGATAACAATTCCTATTCCAACTGCTCGACGTACAGCAAGTATATCATTCGTTGCAAGCGCCATTAATTCACCCGTCTTAGTATTGTTGAAGTAGGTCATCGAAAGAGATTGCAGGTGAGCAAAAAACCTGTTCCTCAAATGTTCGCGGATCCTGTGTGAAGTTCCCAGTACGAAATATCTCCAGAAAAACCGGAATACTGCCATGAAGATTGCAATAATAAGTATAATGAGAGCCCATCGCAAAAGCGAAGCATTAGCCATTCCGCTGTCATTAATGCCATCAACAACGTACTTTACAATCCTGGGGAGCAAAAGTTGAAGACCATTGACAATGAGAAGTGCAAGAATTCCAAGCAGAATTCTGTACCGGTACTTTGCAAAATACTCTTTCAGCACAGCAAAATGTCTCATGCAACCTTCCTAAAATTTATTTGCATATATAATACACAACCCTTCATTGAAGACCGTAAATGAATTTAGATTTCTTCTCAATTTTTTGGTCTTCTGTCTTGTGTCTCTTTTTCTCCGAAAATTACTTTGGGATTCTATCAGACTCTGTTGCCCCTCTCAGGAAAACAACTCTCTTCTTTGCATCTTCGGCAAAATCCGTATCGGGATATTCACTCTCAACAACTGCATAGACTCTCATTGCTTCATCGTAACGATCCAAAAATTCAAGACAACGCGCTTTTGAAAACAGTGCATCAATACGAAAAGGTGTTTCTCTGTACTTTGTAATAACATTATCATAGTATGTAATAGCATCCTCGAATGAGCCCTTTTGCTCGAAAACAGAACCAATTCCTATTTCTGCAGCACTTGCCCAAACAGGGCTTTTCTTTAATATCTTTGAGGATTTTTCATAGTACTGAAGGGCATTCTCATTATCTCCTGAAAAAAAGTAGCTATTTGCCAAAAAGAGCGTAGAAATCCTCGCGGTTCGTGTTCCGCCATGCATTTTAATTATTTCCTGATATGCAGCCACAGCTTCCTTGAAATTACCATTTTCATACAACGCATCTGCGTAGAGTTTCTTCACGCGTCCGGACTCCTCAGATGTTCTTCTGTTTGAAAAATAAACCCTTATTGCTACAATTATGGCAATAACAATTATTGTGGTCAGTATGATT